>CAIQHW010000633.1 GCA_903871715.1 uncultured bacterium | reverse complement strand
TTTCTGTCGAAATTTTTTCAGGTTGTTTCAGCAAATCGTTGATGGGAAGCCAAATTCCACCGATATTAAATTCATCGTGTTCCCATTTTTCTCTCACATCAATCAATTGAAAATCTTCGTCCCAATTGATTTTTTGCTGCAATTCTTCCACCGAAATTTCTGCAAAACTATTGGTGGCGCAATCATCAAAAAAGTTGTAAGAATTTGCCAAACCATTTTTTTTCAATTGCAAAACTTCTGTTTCATTTCGTTCAAAATTCAAAATAGATTGTTGCATCGTTTTTCCATTCCACAGCAATAATTTGTTGTGTAAAACGCCATCCATTTCACAAATTATTTTCACCGTTTCATGTGCTTGCAAAGCACCCATTACACCAGCCACAGTGCCCAATACGCCTGCTTCAGCGCAATTTAAACTTTCGGTTGGTGGTTCGGGAAATAAACAACGATAAGTGCCACTGTGCAAATTATTTTTCAATGGAAAATTGAATACACTTAACTGCCCACTGAATTGATGAATGGATGCACTTACCAAAATTTTATCCAACAACACACAAGCGTCATTGATCAAATATCTGGTTGAAAAATTGTCAGTAGTATCAACAATTATTTCGTAGTTTTTTACAATCGCCAAAATGTTTTCTATCGATAGCGAATCGTGAAATGTGAATGAAGAATTTGGAGAAGAAAATCTTTTTTTTATCGCTTCAATTTTTGAAATTCCAACCTGTGATTCATCATATAAAATTTGGCGATGCAAATTATTTAGGCTCACAAAATCGTCTTCAGCAATTCCAATTTTTCCCACACCAACCGCCGCCAAATACTGAATAACAGGGCATCCCAAGCCACCTGCGCCCACCACTAAAACTTTTGCATTGGCTAATTTTTGTTGTGCCGAAATTCCGAAATCGGGTAAAATAATTTGTCGTTCAAATTTTTTAAAATCCATTTTCATTGCTGTGCAAAATTAGTTTATCCAACAACGTGTTGATTGATTTTGTTTTTAAAATTGAAACAAAAATCTATCTTGGAAAAAATTTCAAAATCACAAACAATGAATAATAATTTCACCAAACAGCTGATGACGCTGGTTTCTGTGTTTTTCTTTTGGGGATTTGTTGCCGCCAGCAATGATATTTTGATTCCTGTTTTAAAAGCAAAATTAAACATGGAACAATGGCAAGCGCAAATGGTGTCGTTTGCGTTTTATGTAGCATACACGGTGGGTTCGCTGCTTTATTATATCATTTCAAAAAGCCGCGGCAAGGATATTTTAAATTCGTTGGGCTACAAAAATGGCATTGTGTTGGGCTTAGTCATTTCGGCTTGCGGCACATTGTTGTTTATTCCAGCCGCCAACAATTCCTCTTTTATGTTGATGATTAGCGGATTATTTATTGTTGGGTTAGGATTTTCGTTGCAACAAACGGCTGCAAATCCATTGGCAATAAATATTGGCGACCCGTCGAAAGGCTCACAGCGATTGAGTTTGGCAGGTGGTATCAATAATATTGGAACAACCATCGGACCTATTATTTTAAGTTTTGCCATTTTTGGAAAAGTATCCGACAATAATGCTATCGCAGATTTATCAGCCATCAAAACACCTTATTTGATGCTTGGTGCAGCGTTTTTGCTGGTGGCAATCATCTGTTATTTTTCTTCTGTACCCAATGAAATCCAACATGTGGAAGAAGAAATTTCATCAGCAAAAATTGAAAAAAGTAGTGCTTTAAAATATCCGCAATTGTGGTTGGGCATGATTGCCATTTTTTTGTACGTGGGCGTAGAAGTAGCCACAGGAAGCAATTTGGCAGAATTTATCAAACAACATTTAAGCATTCCAACCAATCAAGCTGCTCCATTTGTATCCTTATTTTGGGCAAGTTTAATGATTGGTCGTTGGGCATCGGCAGTGGATGCGATGGGCTTGAAAGGCTTTACCAAAAAGATGTTGAGCATTATCATCCCCTACTCTGCATTCGGTTTATTTTTGTTGGTGAATCAAATTTCTAATCACGATATCACACCTTTTTATTTGTATGGGGTGGTGATTTTAATTTTAATTGCTGCTAACTTTTTCAGCAAAGGAAATCCTGCAAAGCAGATCATTATCTACTCTTTATGCGGTATTGCAGCTTTAATAATCGGCATGTTGGCTGATG
>CAIQHW010000632.1 GCA_903871715.1 uncultured bacterium | reverse complement strand
CCCAGCAATTAGCTGAAATCATTCAAAACTTAAATTAAGTTGATACTATACGAATTCTTTATTTTTCTGTTCATTCTCACTTCCTTCATCACTCGTACATTTGGTGGTGATGATGGATTGTTTAGCAGAATTATTGTAGCTGATATTTTTGGTGCAATAGCAATTCTCATTTATTTTATTGATGGTAAAAAATATTTTAGTTCAAACCGAATCAATTCGGCATGGATATTAATTGCAGCATTTGCTTTAGGTATTTTCGGTTCTTACTTTCCTTTAAAGTCTCTCTTTGAAGTTATTATTTTGGCATTTTTGGTGTTGATTTTTAACTCTATTGTTTCTCATTATAATACCCCTGAAAAATTTACACGATTAATTATTGCTTTTGCCTACGCATCTTTAATAGGTAGTGCAATTGGTTTGTATGATATATTTATTGGCGGACATGGATTGCCACGAATTTTTCCAGAAAGAGCAAGTGGCGAAGCAGTCAGTGGATTCCGAAATGCTGGTCAGGCAGGTGCTTACATGCTGATTTCTATTGTTACTTTATTTGCTTTTTACACTAGTACATTGTTTAAGCTATTAAATAGTAATCAACGGAATTTAATTCGTTTGACTTTAATTTTTTCATTTTTGTTTTTTATTACCACTGGTAAAATTGCCGCTTACATTGGGTTTTTAGTTAGTTTCTTTTGCTACTTTATTTACAAACGAAATATCAAAGTATTGATAGGAACTATTTTGGTTGCTTCGTTAATTGGATTCATTGTAATTCGATTTGAAACTGCTGCACCATTATTATATGACCGCTTGGTAAGAAAAGTACAAACTAGAATTTTAGAACCTGCCGAAGGAAAAGAGAACAATGCAGGTTCAAATTTTATTAAAGCAAATTTTGGAGGAGCATTACAAGCTTTTATCGATAATCCATTAACTGGTTCGGGCATTGGTGGTTTTTTAAATCGTTATGGTCGGTACGAAGTACATAGCACTTATCTCAAAATTGTAGGCGAAACTGGAATGTTAGGGATAATAGGTTATCTGGTCTTTATGTTTTATTTCATTAAAACTATTTTTATCCCTTCAAAGATTCAACGTAAAAACCCTTACGCAAATTTTCTTCGTGAATTATCACCCTTGATTATTGGTTGTATTATTAGTTGGGGATATACTTATCATTTACGCAAACGTGAATTTTGGATAATGTTCGCCATAGTTTTTTTAGCGTATAGATTAATCAATGTTTGGAAAATTAATGATGTAAAAAATGAAGCTGAATAAACAAGAAATATTTTTTAGACTTCCAGCTTTTACTAAAGATTTATTGCTGTCTTTAAGTCTTTACTTTCAGAGAAAGATTAGGTATGGGCAATTTTATAAAACATACTTGTCAATTTATCGGCAGAATTATTCTGCTTCCCAAAATGAATTAAAATATTATCAGTTAGCTCAATTGAAAAAATTACTGGCTGAGAGCAAGAAATACTCACCTTACTATGAAGCAGTTTTCAAGACAAATGGTCTAACAGATGAAACTATAAACCAAGCAAATAAATCAGAAGATTTGTTGCAAAAAATCTCTTTGTTGCCTAAAGATTTTTTGCGTTCAAAAAATTTAGATATTCAAAATAAAAATCGAAAAGCTGACTATAAAAATTTCACAAGTGGAACAAGCGGCACTCCCAACTTAATATTATACGATGTTGAATCATTGCAAATCGGATTTGCATTGTGGCGCAGATTTCATGATTCAATCGGTTTGCCAGAATTTTTTTCATCAGTTCGGCTTTCTGGAAAAATTATGATTTCGCCTAAAAAAAATAAACCCCCATTTTGGGTTTATAATTTTTTTGACAAACAATTATTCATGTCTTCTTATCACTTAACTGATGAGAATATGCAACATTATATCACAAAACTCAATTCATTTAAGCCTCAATTAATTGATGCTTATCCTTCGGCAATTTATGTTTTGGCAAAGTATATTAATCGTCATAATATTAAATTTAATTTTACTCCAATTGCAATAGCAACAACGGCTGAAACGCTTTATCAGCATTATAAAGAAGAAATTGAAAAAGCAT
>CAIQHW010000631.1 GCA_903871715.1 uncultured bacterium | reverse complement strand
TGTGGCATCACTGATTTTATTTTTTCGACTCTGCTTTTATATAAATCGGATAAATATCGGCGACGCATTAACTTCAAAATTTTATCGCTTCCACTTTGCAATGGAATATGAAAATGCGGCATAAATTTCTTTGAAATGCTCACCCAATCAATGATTTCATCGGTCAGCAAATTGGGTTCGATACTGCTGATGCGATAACGCTCAATGCCTTCTACTTCGTCTAATGCTTTTATTAATTCAAAAAAATCTTCCTCACCATTTTTAAAATATCCTAAATTAATTCCGGTCAACACAATTTCTTTTGTGCCTAATGCAGCAATTTCTTTTGCTTTGTTCACCGCTCCAAACACAGTGTCACTGCGGCTTGCGCCCCGAGCCAATGGAATAGTGCAAAATGTACAACTATAATCGCAGCCATCTTGCACTTTTAAAAACGAACGAGTTCTATCGCCATAAGAAAAAGAAGAATGAAAAATATTTACTTCATCAATGTCGCAACTGTACACCTGTGGCTGTGTTTGCGGCTGTAAATTTTTGATGTGTTCGACTAAATTAAATTTTTCGGCTGCACCCAACACCATATCAACACCTTCAATTTCTGCAATTTCTTTTGGTTTCAATTGTGCATAACAACCTGTGATGACAACACCTGCATCGGGGCTTCGGCGGCGGATTTGACGCACCAACTGTTTACATTCTTTATCCGCATTTTCGGTTACGCTGCAAGTGTTGATGACATACACATCGGCAGCATCTGTAAAATCAACTTTTTGCATGCCTACTTTTTCAATCATGCGGCTTAAAGTGGATGTTTCAGAATAATTTAATTTGCAACCTAAAGTGTGAAACGCTACTGTTTTCATGGATTGCAAAGATAAGGAAGCGAAAATTGTTTCAAGAAAATTACTTTTGCGAAAATATTTTTTGTGTCCAATTCCTTTTTTCAATTCAAGCAATTTATTGTTCATCAAGAAAAATGTGCCATGAAAGTGAGCACCGATGCTTGTTTGCTGGGAGCATTAGTGGATGAAAATTTATTGCCAAAAAATATTTTAGACATTGGTAGCGGCACAGGTTTGTTATCATTGATGATGGCGCAAAAATTTTTATCTGCAAAAATTGATGCAGTAGAAATTGAAGAAAATGCATTTCAACAAACGCAAGAAAATTTTTATAACAGTTTGTGGAAAGATAGATTGCAAGCGCATTTTAGCAGCATTCAAAATTTTGCAAAAGAAAATCCTGATAAAAAATTCGACTTAATCATTTCCAATCCGCCATTTTTTGAAAATGATTTATTATCGCCCAATAAAAATGTGAACACCGCCAAACACAGCACAGAATTGAGTTTGAAAGAATTAATTGATTCTTCTTTTCAATTACTAAATGAAAATGGAGTAATTTATTTGCTATTGCCACTTCGCCGAAAAGAGGAAATTATTCAGCATTCTTCCCAAATAATTTATTTGCACGACAAGCCTGAAATCCTTGCCAAACGTTGTGTATACGTTTTGCAAAAGAATATTTCAGAAAGAATGGTAGAAGAAAAATTGATTTTAAAAAACGGAAACGGAGAATATTCTACGGCATTTAAAAAATTGATGCAGCCGTTTTATCTGAAATTATAATTCGGTTTCTTCACCCAAAAAACTTTCGTTGGAAGAAATGTAAAAACTGTTGAAACCTACGCCAATCTTCAAGTTTAGGATTCGCAACTGCACCAATTCCAACATGGCTAAGAAAATAAAAACAGCATGAATTCTATCTTGGCAAATTTCAAACATCTTTTCAAACGGCGTTTCTTTACGATGCCGAGTAAGCGTTTGCAAATAAATTTTTGAATCTTCCAAACTATAATTATAGCGTACAACCGTGTGCTGCACTGGGTTTGCTTGGGTTGCAAATCGTTGCATTACTTTATCAAACGATTTTAAAAGCTTGAATAAAGTAAGCGAATGAATTTCATGTTCCGTGTTAAACTCTTCTGCAATTTGAGCCAACTCGGTTGTTAAATTGCCACGTTTTGTTTGGCGAATTCTATACTCTTCCAAAGTTTGTAATTGCGGTAGCGTTTCTTTGAAACGCTTGTATTCAAGCAGCTTTTGAACCAATTCGGTTCGTGGGTCAATTTCATTTCCAAACTCATCTTTGTCCTTTCGGGGCAGCAACATTTTTGCTTTTATCTTCATCAAAGTGGCAGCAAACAAAATAAATTCGCTTGCCAGTTCGATATTCATTTCACCCATTTGATGGATATAATCCAAAAAATCTTTCGACAATTTGGTGATAGGAATATCCTGAATATCCAACTCATCTCTTTCTATAAAAAAAAGCAACAAGTCGAAAGGACCTTCAAACTGCGGTAATTTTATTTCGTAAGTATTTGCCACAAGGCTGCGAAGATAGTGGTTTTGCGGAAATTTATAAACGATGCAAATATCTTTCTTCCAACACTTTTAAATGATGTTGTTGATGCCCAACCAAAATATATCCGATGGCACGAACCGAAACATCATGATTGTTTGCTTTGCCAATTCGCAACAAATCCTTTTTTTCAAAATGCTCGAAAAGCACAATGGTGGCTTGGCGAACTGATAAATATTCTTCCAAAATACTTTGCAGAGTTCTTTTATCGGCGTTGCAATTTTTGGCAAAATCATTTTCATCAAAACCTGATAAAGCTTGTTGTTCACCTCGTGCAAAACACAAAGCCCGATAAGCATAAATGCGTTCGCAATCAATAATGTGCAACAACAATTCTTTCACCGTCCACTTTTCGGGCGCATATTGATAGTTGGCAATGGCATCATCCAACTTAAAAAATTCGGTTTGAAATTTTAATTTGCTTTTCTTCAATTCCATCAGCAAATCAACCGTTTCTACTTCATCAATATATTTTTGATAGTAGGCTGCAAACTCGTTTGGTAGCGGTTTCATCAGTTTGTAAAGTTTTTCAAGTTATAAAG
>CAIQHW010000630.1 GCA_903871715.1 uncultured bacterium | reverse complement strand
CCATAAGCAATCATATCTTTATCATTTTCCAAACTCACATTACCCGATTTATCTTTTGGAGTGTTGCATGCTAACGCAATGGTGATGGTACTTAGCGTTAATATTTTTTTCATCGTGAAGTATTTAATATGGATTAAAAATCAAACTTACAAAATCATTTTTGCTTCTTTTTTCAAAGCCTCTAATGTGCGATGTGTGGGCAAAACGCCATCCAATTCGTTTAAGTATTCATACATCACACGGTTCAATTCTTTGGCTGGAGCATTCGGTGGAAGCTGCATTGCTTGATGATTGATGGTCATAATCATTTCTTCTTTAGTGCTGCGAATCATGTTCCACAATTCGTGGCTCACATAAATTTGTTGGCTCAAATTGTGTTCAAATTCCATGCGGATTTGATTGGTCATCAATAGTTGCAATTCGCCCACCGTCATATTTTGCGTTCGCAATCTTTGTAGTAAGGTGAATAAATCAATCCTTTCCATCAACAATGCTAATCGCTCATAAGCTTGCAAACGAATCGGCGCAGTAAGGTGTTTAGTATTTTCTTTCAACTTCATTTCCTGCGTTTGCAAATGATTTTTCAAAAATGCTTTTACCGAAAAATAAGCAGTTGCAAAAACGGTTAACGCTGGAATTGTGTACTTTAAAATGTCTAAAATTGTTTCAACCATTTTGCAAAATTAGTGTTTGTATTTCAGTGAATGATTAATTTTGCAACAAGATAAAAATCAAAATGGAAACAATAGCTCAAAATTTACCAGTTCAATTTACCGAAAATGCAATTGTCGAAATAAAAAGAATTTATGCTAAAGAATCGACAGAAAAAAAATTAAGAGTGGGTGTGAAAGGCGGTGGCTGTAGCGGTATGACATATGTTTTAGAATTTGACAATGAACAAACTGGCGATATGCATTTTGAAATAGATGGCGTTCCAGTTTTATTAAACCGAGCGCACGAATTGTATTTGGCTGGCATGGAAGTAGAATTTGGCAGTGGATTAAATGACAGAGGTTTCACTTTTAAAAACCCCAATGCCACCAAAACCTGTGGCTGCGGTACTTCGTTTGCTGTTTAAATTTTGTCTACCAATTGGTTTTTACTAAATCTAAAACTTCTTGTTCAATAGGCTTGGTAGTAGTTTCTTCAATTCGCCCAATTAATCGACCACTTCTGAATACAAGTATGGTTGGTACTTTATCTACGTGTAATAATTGTGCTGTGCCATCTGCACTTTTTTTATCTCTATCTACTAAATAAAGCGTTACTTCTTTTCTAGTGAAACCTGCATCTGTAGCCATTTTATAAAATTTGGGCAACAATTCTTTGGTATCATCGCACCATGTTCCTGCAAATGCAATAAAGTAAATATCGTTTTTCCATTTTTTTAAATCTTCAATCGTATCAGCATTTGGTTTGTAATCATCAAAACCCGAACGAAACCAATACAAATCATCATGGTCGAAAAACACTTGCTCATTACCTTTTCCAACATAAATAGTGCTTCCTTTCGTGTCGGTTTTAGTTTGATATAAATCATCCGAGCATTGTGTAAACACAATTGAAATCATGATTAAAAGCAAAAAGTGTAAACTATTTTTTTGCATAGAATGGTTTTTATTTTCCCTGTAAAATTATGTTTTACAAAAT
>CAIQHW010000629.1 GCA_903871715.1 uncultured bacterium | reverse complement strand
GCTGCAATTGGTTTTCAAAAATTAATTTGCCGTCCAGATTTTATTTTTAGAAGAATGAGAATTAGTAAACGCCAACCCAAATCCATTTTGATTGATGATGGGCGCAACAGCTAAGTTGTCAGTAGCATTAAATCCATACAAATGCGCATCCACATTGGCATCCACGATGTTTAACACATAAATAATGGCGGCTGCTAAAATTGATTCATCTAAATATTGGCGGAATTGTTTTTTGATAGTAAGCAAATCGCTAAGCGTTGCAGTTTGGCTTAAATCGTATTTTTTCAAAGTAAAATCTCTCACAATAATCGGTTGATTATCGTTGCTCGGGTTATTATCTTCTAATTGTGCAATGCCTTTGTACACACTGTTGTAGCCTGAATAATTGAGTGCAATAAAATAAGTAACGGTGCCAATAGCGGCATAAACTATGGGCGCTTTCCAATATTTGCGATTATAAATTTGCCCCAAACCTGGGCAGATGGCGGAATACAAAGCCGCCCGTTTTGGAATGGGTTGAAATGCCATGTGTAATGAATCGGCGGCTGATAATTTCTTTTTAGAAAAATCGGAAGTGGTTTTGTTGTTGGTACTCATCGAATCTTTTACCACTTCTATTTGCGCAAATACCTGACTGAAGCCTGCTACAAGCATCATCACTAAAACGAAAATAAAACAGCGGAGCATAAAGTGTTTCAAAATGGTTGCAAAAATAAGCGAAACCTATTTTGCCAAATGGTTTTAATTGAAAAAAATAAACCCAATAAAACATAGAACGCTGATGACGCTGATTTTTATGATTTACAGATAATAAAAACTGCTGAAAGCCTTGTATTTGTTCGCTTGCGAACCGTTTAATTTATCATAACCATCATGATAATCTGCGTTCTTTTCTTCTTTATTTTAAGCAATTCTTATAAAGCGTAATGGTTTTTTTCAAACCAAAATATAAAGCATCGCAAATCAGTGCATGACCAATAGATACTTCGTGAAGTGGTTGCACATGCTGTTTAAAAAAAGCAAGATTATCTAAATTTAAATCGTGCCCAGCATTTACACCCAAGCCCAAAGCCGCAGCCATAGTGGCACAGCGTTGATACGGTGCAATTAAAGTAGTTTTATCGGGCTTTGAAAAGTTGTGTGCAAAATCACCAGTGTAAATTTCAATTCTATCTGCACCCACTCTGCTGGCGACTTCGGCTTGTATTTCATCAGGATTAATAAATAAAGAAACTCGAGCACCAGTGTTTTTTATTTCTGCAATAATATCTTTTAAGAAATCAAAATTAGCAACCACATCCCAACCTTGGTTGCTGGTTAATACATGTGCTGCATCAGGCACCAAGGTGCATTGGTGCGGCATTATTTCGCTAACCAAGGCTAAAAATTTTTTGTTAGGATAGCCTTCAATATTCAATTCGGAGTGTAAAACTGCTTTTAAATCATACACATCTTCAAAGCGAATATGTCGTTCATCAGGTCGTGGATGCACCGTAATGCCTTGCGCACCAAAGCGTTCGCAGTCTTTTGCCACTTGTATTAAATTGGGTAAATTGCCACCACGGGCATTGCGCAATGTGGCTATTTTATTGATGTTGACAGATAATTTTGTGGGCATAGTTCCTTTTGTTTAAAAGAAAAAAGAGGTTTTATTTTCTGCAAAATAAACAATCTTAAAAAATGTTTTGCATTTAACTTTGCAAACTAATTTTTAAAAAGAATTTTGAAAATGATAAAAAAGATTTTAATCGGCTTGGGCATTGTGGTTGCCTTTTTATTGATTGCTAAATGGCAAGGCTGGATTGGCGGTAACAAATCACACCTTTCTCGGAGGTCATACGCTGACTGTAACACTCTGCACCAAAGCGTTCGCAGTCTTTTGCCACTTGTATTAAATTGGGTAAATTGCCACCACGGGCATTGCGCAATGTGGCTATTTTATTGATGTTGACAGATAATTTTGTGG
>CAIQHW010000628.1 GCA_903871715.1 uncultured bacterium | reverse complement strand
TTATCATCGGGCAGGGTTTCTTTTTTAAAATATTTCGAAATGCTTTGTTGGGTTTTAATTTTTTTGCCTAATTTTGTTTTAGAAAATGAAATTCTACGATAAATATCCGCAACTAAAAGAAAAAGGTTTCTTGGCTCAAATGCTAACGAACACTGTGTTCTCCACCATGTTGTTAGAGAACCAACAAGTGTCCATTTCAAAAGTTGAAGAGATTGTTTTTTCATTGTTGCAAGAGCAAGAATTAAAAGGGGGACATTTCTTCTCTAATCAAAGTCATTAAAGGTTCAAAGTTGCCTTTGTAAGCCCATTTCATGGCATCAATATAAATTTTACGGCTATCGCCTTCGCGATGATACAATTCAAGCGGTTGGTAACCCAACTTCAAAGCCACCAAGTTCATCACTATTCGTCCAGTTCGTCCATTACCGTTATTGAATGGGTGAATACGAACAAACTCGTAATGGGCAAAAGTTAAGGTTTCAAGATGCTCTTGTAAATGAGTTGAGTTACCGATTTTAAAATTCAAGTGGTCAATAAATTGATATACCAGTTGCAAAACCTGTATGGGTTGGGGTGGGGTCAGTTGCCCAACTACAACCTGTGTTGTGCGCCACTTACCTGCCCAATCATACAATTCAGAAAACGCCATGTGGTGAATTTCTAAAAGTAAGGTAGTTGAAAAAGGCGTTTCGCTATCTAACCCAAAAACAAACAATTCGGCAGCAGCAATTCCTTTCGCCTCATATTCGTTAATCAGGTTTTTGTTGGTAAGCCCCAACTTATTGTCATCGGCCGAAGGTGTCCAACTTGTATTGTCATTCATGTTTCAAAGATAGGAATTGGTTGTAAAAAGATGTTCGATTTATCTATCTCCGTTCACAAAGTCTTGCTCTTTTATCTTATCAAACTCACATCGCCTTTCATCAATTGTAGTTGCTGATTGTTTTTCCATTCGATGATGTAAATATAAGCAGCCATTGGCTGGGGCTTGCCATTGAAAGTGCCATCCCAAGCAATGTTGTAATCATTGGTTTGAAACAATAATTGACCCCAGCGATTATAAATTTTAAAAGCATAATCTTGTGGTTGCAAATCGCAAGCAAAAATGGGTTTAATATTATCATCCAAATTATCGCCATTGGGTGTAAAAGCATTGGGCATCAGCATTTGGCAATCGCAATCTAAATACATAATTTTTATGGAATCGCTCACTGGTGCACAAGGTGATGCCGTGATTTGAACACTATAAACACCAGCAGTAGCAACTGTTTTTATAGGATTGGTGCTTAAATCGTTCCATTGATATTGTGCCGAAGCAACCGATGAAGTGGCGTTTAACACCACCACATTGCCTTTGCACAAAGTAGTATCGTTGCCCAAAGCAATGGTGGGTATGGGCGACACCGACAACACCGTATGCACCACACTATCGCAACCAGCATGGTTAGTAATAATGGTGCTGTAATGATTAGCCACATTTACCAATTGTCCATTGGGTAACATGAAAAATTGATTTTTGCAAATGGTAGCATTTTGAGTAAAAAAGCTAATTGCATTTACTGCTAATTGCACTGTAATAATGCTATCGCAGCCCAAACGATTTTGAAAAGTATCTACATAAATGCCCGATGTGCTGACTACTTTGCCATGGGGCAAGGTATAGGTTTGGTTGTTGCAAATGGTAGCTCTTATGGTATCGTGCCAGCTATTGAAAACCGACAACAGAACACTAATAATGCTATCGCAACCCAAATGATTTTGAAAAGTATCTATATAAATGCCCGATGTATTTACTATACTTCCATTGGGCAAAGTATAAATTTGATTGCTGCATATAGCTTCCACTATGGTGTCATGGTTTATTTTAAAAACGGTTAATTGTGTGGCGATAATAGAATCGCAGCCAAAGCGATTGGGCAAAGTATCAATGTAAGTATTTGCTAAATGTACTACTTTACCGTTGGGCAAGGTATAGGTTTGATTGGCACAAATGCTTGCCTGCTGTGCATAGTGGCTAATAGGGTTTACCTTTAAATTTAAAGTAATAATACTATCGCAGCCGTATTGATTGATGAAAGTATCTTTATACACACCGCTTTGCGTTAGCGTTTTGCCATAAAAAAGCAGCGGTTGGTTATTGCAAATAGTATCCCACCTATTTTGATAAGCATGGTCTATGGTATCTATCTGAAAAAACCATTGTCTAAAAAAACCATTGCACACGGCATCTTTATATATGCTTAATTGATAGGTGTGATGCACCAACAAATTATGTATCGAATCTTGAAAGTTGCTTACGTTGCTGCTTGTTTTTATCACCGCATTGGTAAGGCTATCTTTCCATTCAAAATCATAAGTGCCTGTGCTATCGGGAGTGTTTAACTTTGCCCACACCACATTGCCACCTGCGCTGCATGTTTTATGAAAATGAAAATCGAGTGAGGTATCGTTGCATACAAACACAGGGCGCACAGTGGCTACAAAGCTATCGCCGCATACATACAGCAAATTGTTGCCGCTATTATAGCGCATATCATGTACTAATTTACCTATGGCTGCGCCACCGATAATTATATCGGGATAATGCACAAAATTAGAGCCGTTGAAAAATAATACATGTATATTGCCCGAATCGCCACCACAATATACATGGTTACATTCATCTGCCCATACCCCAGCTTGAAAAGCCATGCGCTGCCCAGGGAAACTATCATATACCCCAGCCGCTGCGCCTGTGGCGGCATCAAAAGCTTTGATATGAAAACCATCGTAGTAAAATAAATATTGCAGGTTAGGCGCTAATACATTAATGCTTAATGAAGGGTTTGTACCTCTATAAATCGAATCAGGACTAAACATATAAGGCTTGTTGCTTAATAAGCCACCTATCGAATCCCAACCCGAATAGGTATTCCACAATACCGAATTATAATTGTTGCCCAATTTATAAATGCGCCCATATAAAAATTTAGATAGCTTGCTATAAGTAGCCGAGGGTGTACCATTAAATATACAATAGGCATTGCCTTTATTATCTACTTCGGCGTTGACTATAAATTGATTAGCATTGCTTAAGCCTGTAAAATTGGTAGAATGTATGCCATTCGTTTGATTGTAAGGATAACCGCTGGTGGTATCGGCTATGCCAAAATTAAAATTATTCCACCCGCCACCAAACACTAATATTTTGCCTGTGGCGCAATTGATTTTAAAATCCCAAGTCGCATATACAGAGTTGCATGTATCGCTAAAAGCATTATAATTTCCATTTAACAAATTGCATCTTAAAATACTAATTGCACCTGCATGAAAGTTATGAATGGTATCTAAATAAGTGTTTTCGACACTGCCCAGATAGCACCATTGATGTTGCCTATCAATAATAAAATTGGAAGCTATGCCCGCATTAACAGTATTTAATGTCCAATTTAAAATCCCTGCCGTAGTATACTTCGCTACGGTACTTGATAATCCACCAGAAGTTTGATTTTCTCCACCACCGCCATACACATATAAATTGCCTTGATAATCAAAATCAACATCATAGCCTTTGTTTAAGGCTCGAGCAAAACCATAGTTTATACCTACTAAACTAGTTATGGGGGCAATCCAAGGGTTCACTTGTTGGGCGGTTGCCTGTTGGTTAAGACAAAGCTGTAAGAAAAAAAATAGAAACAAGGGTTTCATTGTCCGTCTCTTTTTATAAAATATTGTACCACATCCAAAAATTTATCCAATGACCATTTTCCAGTTTTTAGAAAACTTATTGTGTCATCTTCAACATCTATTGTTTTTGTTTCTTCCACTTTTTCGCCTGTGATGTCTTCGGGTTTTACACCCAATGCTTTGGCTACTCTTTCAATCATTTTTGGTTTTAAGGTTTTGGTTTGTTCTATTACCGAAATCCTTTGTTGGCGCACACCCAAGCGCTCGGCTAAAGTGGGTTGTTGCATGTTGTTTTGCAATAATCGCAGTTTCTTAATTTGTTGACCATGGTGCATAAATGGGAGTTTTAAAATGTTTTTTAAAATGTTTTTTAAAATGTTTTTTAAAATGTTTTTTAAAATGTTTTTTGTTACACAAATATACAGATTTTTCGATTTTGCAAAATTATTTTTTTGTGATGCCACAATAAAAATACCATAGTAAAACACAATGGGTTACTATGGTAAAACACAACATGACTTTGCTTGCCATTTTTTGTTTTGCACTTTAATCTTGCAGCCTAAATTTTTTTATTTAACAATTTTAAACAAAACAAAAATCATGAAAAAAATTACCTTCCATTTTGTTGCGCTATTATGCGCTTGGTGTTTTCCATTTTTGGCTATGGCTCAGATTACGCAATCATGCTTTGCCGACAATCAGTTTCCAACCATTAGTAGTTTTATTCCCAGCAGCAATGTAGCCAACACTGGCTGCGATGCGGTGTATAACCCTCATTGCATGGCTTCCACTTATTTAGAGGCATATGTGTATGATGGCACCAAACCAGCTTTGGTGGTAATAGAAGGCACCAACAGCGGCACGAATACAATTTATCAGAAATTAACAGCATCAACTTTTCAAGACCCTGATGTAGCTATACTGTATTATCAAGGCAATTACTATATTAATGTTGTGTACACCAGTGCTGGGTGTTATTTTTTAGATGTTTATAAATATGTGAGTGGTGGGGTAGTGTTTTTTTCTTCAACCAATCTAAGTACACTAACCAACGCCTACCCAATAACAGGTTTTTATTTTACGGGAGCCAATATAGATGCCAACGAAACCAACAGTGAAGCAGGCATAGTATTGCAAGACATTTCGAATACTGCCAATATTTATGTAATTCCTATCTATGGTTATAATACCAGTGCTTTAACACCTATGTTGGGTACACCGGTGCAAGCTATACAACCAGGTATAAACCCCGATATAGCCTGTGTAAGCGACGAATTTTTAATTACTTATTTAGACCTAAGTGGTCATCAAGTATTTGTAGATGCTGTTGCTACATCCGATTATTATTCAAACATAGTTTTTAATTTAGATTGCGATATATCTATTAGTGGTTATGGCAACCCACGAATTGCTACATCAAAAGTGCTTAGAACAGGCAATGATGATATTTATTATTCTTGGACAGTGGTAACCGAATCGAGTAGTACGGCAGTGGGTAATAATTATCAGCGTATTTATGGTGCAAATGGGGCACATGGTTATGTATCACCAGTGCAATTATTAAGCGTTTATGATTATACCAATGCAAATAGTATCATCAACAATTGGCTGCCAAGTGGTGTAAACTATTATGACCTCACTGCTTCTGGGGCTTATAATAATTTTCCTGTGGTATCCTACAACGAAGTAAACGATGTAGAAATAGCTTGGACTACCAACGACCCTTTGCAAGGCTCCGGCAGCAGTAGTTTTTCGGGCAACACCGTAGTGGGCATAATGGCTGATAATTTTGGTAATCCATATGGTTTATCGCCTTATTGTAATACCAGTGCCAATGCTTGCTATGGGGTTGTACCTAATGTAACAGGCGCTTGCGGCAACACAGGTGTATTTAGCCCAAATGCGCAAAATTGCGCTTCTATCAGCGGTAGAAATATTAATAGTGGTTCATCACTTTATCGCTCTACCTTGTGTTATTATGACCAAAGTGCTACCTGCACGGCTCAAATTCTTTCAAAAGACAGTTATGTGGGCAGTTATAGAATAAAGCATAACACTGATAATAATTTAAAGAATTTAGTGGCTAATAACAATACCACATCAGTTAATGTTTATCCCAATCCATTTACCGAGTCTATCACTATTCAATCTACTAATTTATCGGCTACTTGCAGCTTAATTTTAACTGATGTAGGCGGCAGAGAATTATTAAACACTACTAATGATATTACTACCTTAAACACACAATTAAATAACATTACCAACAAACTATCGGCAGGTATTTATTTCATCAAAATAACCAACGGCAGCAACACGGTTTTGAATCAGAAAGTGGTAAAAATGTAGAGACGGATAATTATCCGTCTCTACCACCCGTTCTTTCAAATAACTATTCAAAATCAAACAGTTGTAAAACAGAACCAGTTGTACGAAGGTTTGGTACAAGTGTACAGAAGTTTCGTACATCTGTACCAAACCTCCGTTCATCTGTACGAGGTTTTGGTACAAGCATACGAAGTTGCCGTATAAGCGTACGAGGCTTTCGTTCATCTATACTAAGCTTTGGTTCAAGCATACGAATCATTGGTACAGATGAACCAAGCCTTCGTTCATCTGTACCAAACTTTGGTACAACAGCATACAATAGATTTTTTCAAAACAATAATTTTTAAACAAAAACAAAACAACAACAATTATGACAGCAAAAAAAGGATTTATCCCCCGTGCCGATGGCGACAAAAAAACATGGGCTACCAATTTAAAAACCAATATTGGCGGCGTAAGTGCCACAGTGGGTTTGGTGGCGGCTGATGTAACAAGCATCACGGGTTCGTGTAGCGACATTGTAACCCAAGTGGACACTGCTATGCAAGCCCAACAGGCTGCCAAAGCTGCCACTGCCACCAAAACCACCAAAGTGGCTGCCGACGAAGCTAATATTCGCACTTATGTAAAACGCATTAAAGCCAGCGCAGGCTATACCGAAACTATCGGGCAGGCATTGGGCATTATTGGCGAAGACCATGTGGTAAACGAAGCAGAAAGCAAACCCGAATTAATACTACATAAAGACCCTCATGGCTGGCGCATCGATTTTAACTTGCAAGGGCATTTTGATGGGGTAAATATTTATAAAAAAACAGCCGCCGCTGGTGCATTTAGCTTTATAGCTCGAGATACTTCATCGCCCTATATTGACAACGCATTAGTAGATAATGGCACCCAATATTATGCTTATTATGTAATGGGCGACAACGAAGTGGGTTTGCGCAGCGATGTGGCGGTGGTGAGTGTGTAGGGCAATGTGCTAATGAGATAATGTGCTGATTTGCTAATGAAAAAATGCCGTATCAGCTGGGCTGATACGGCATTTTTTGTTTTCGGCTAAAAGAATATCTTATTTTTGAACTACTAATTTTTTGTTCAATTCGCCAGCATTGGTAGAAATTTTTACCAAATAAAATCCGTTGGCAATATCGTTTAAAGCAATGGAAGTAGCTTTTGAATTGGTTGGAATAGTTTCAGCCACCACTTGACCTTGCATATTCAAGATTTCAATTTTCTTAAATTCTACCATAGGATTGTTGTTTTCAATTCTCACCATATCATTTGCAGGATTGGGCATCATCGAAATAGTGCCATCTAACACAACGCCATTAATTCCTGTAGCACCGCTTACAATAATTTGAGCCACATTATTATTAGAAGTGCCATTGTTTAACATAGTCCAAGTTGGTGCGCCTGGTGTTTTAGAATAGATAGATACATTGTAAGTGCCAGGATACAAGCCCGATAAACCAAACTTACCAGTGGTAAAAACAGTATCTTGATTGAAAGAAAGCGTATTGCCCAATCGAATGGTGTCTAACATAGAACCATGCAAATTTGGTTTAAATATGCCAGCAAAGTTACCATTTAAATCAGTTACAATGGCTGCCAAAAAACCTTGAAAATCATACGGTCCATTATTCACAATATTTGTAGAAATAGTAAACTTCTGATTGTAAGCAATAGTTTGTGTAGCAGGTGATATAGCATTGCTTAAAGCTAAAGCTGGTGGGGGTGCAATACCTACAACGGCTTCTTCATCGGCATCAAAATTGCCACCGCCTGCACCAACGCCCAAAGCAGGTGGGGCTAAATTGGTTACTAAAAAAAAGCCATTGCTATTGCCGCTCCATCCCCAATTTACATGAAACATATCTGTAGTATTGTACCCATCAAAAATAAAATTATGCCCTTCGCCATTGGCTTCAGCACCAGCATAATCAATTGGGCGATGATGATTCAATTCATTTTCTAACATTACCACCCACAAACTATCATTTGAGTATATTTTTAAACCATGTAAATTACCATCATACAAAAAATAATTTTTCAATGCTGCTTCTGCGCCGCCGCCACTGCAATCACTCGAAACTACACAAGCTCCACTACCAGAAGCTCCATAACCCATATCTACTGCAACACCGCATGCATACATTAATGTATCTACAGCAGCTTGCTGACTAATACTAGAATTAAACATATCACTCCATCTAAAATTAAAATTTTGAAAATCAAAACTTAGAACATTGTAACCATAAGCTGCATAAGAATGATTCAAATAACCATGTGATGGGTAATTCCAATATTTCATTATTTGAGCAGTAGCTGTGGCTACACATCCAGTAGGAACAATTCCAACACCACAAGTTGCTGAAGCTGCAGGGTCTTGAGGGCACATTCCATTATAGCCACTACATTGATCCCAAGTAGTCGTTAATAATTGAGCAACACTATGACCCGATTTTGCTCGGCGGTTATTGGCAACATTACTCCATTCTTCTAAAGTTTTTGCTGAAGCAGACAAATTATTGTTACGAGCTGTATTAATTTGTCGTTGATATTTGTGTAAATAGAAATTGGCAGGATTGCGCTTATCATACACATTAAAAGCACTTTCAGTAGAATATGCCAATACTGGGGTAACAATATCATCAGCAGCTATCATAATAAAACCTTGATTGTTGGGTACATTAAAAATGTACAACTCGGGTGCAGTTTTTGAATTTACATCATCTGCATTGGCTAATTCCAGTTTAAAATTTGAAGGTTTGTTTTGCTCCAAAAATTTTTCAGCTAAATATTTGGTAGCAAAAACTTGGGCAGTTTTTACATCTACAGGTTTGGCTTGAATAAAGCCACCATAGCAGATTACAGCGATAAGTAAAAATACTTTTTTCATTTTGTAGTTAGTGATTTGTTTAAAATTATTTAGCAAACATACAATGCTTTTGCATCACTGCAAAATATTTATTTTTGTACGAGCATGCAACCATTGGGATGTTTTTTTCGTCTTGAAGCAAAAACGAAAAATGATTATAGTCATCTTCTTAGCGTTGTCCACTTCTTTTTTATTTCAAAAAATACAGCATTAAAGCCCATTTCAACAACAGCAAAAAAGTTCGCTTCTGGCAATAGTTTCAAGATTTGGTTGAAAATAATTGATGCAAAATGGATTTGGTTTTCAATCATTTAAAACATTTTTGAAAATAAATTTCACAAAATGTTTGGTGGCTATGCAAAAGGCTTCTACATTTGCAGTCCTTTTTAAAAAAAGCAAAACAACATTACAGTGGATAAGATAAGTTTAAGAACAGAAATGGCAAAGCCAGAAACCGTAAAACGCAACTGGTTTGTAATTGATGCCGAAAATCAAACATTGGGTAGAATGTGTACACAAATTGCTACCGTACTTCGTGGTAAACATAAACCCAGCTATACACCTCATGTAGATACTGGCGATTATGTAATTGTATTAAACGCTGGCAAATTTAAATTGACTGGTCATAAAATGCAAGACATTGAAGTGATTACTTTTAGTGGTTACCCAGGTGGTCAAAAAATTACCAACCCAAAAGATTTAACTGTAAAACATCCCACACGAATGGTTGAAAATTGTGTAAAAGGTATGTTGCCTAAAAATAAATTGGGCAGAGCCATGTACACCAAACTATTTGTGTATGAAGGTGCCGAGCATCCGCATAAAGCACAAAACCCAAAAGTGTTAGCAATCAAAAAATAATTTAAACAGCACAATAAATAAACATGGAAGTTATTAATGCCGTAGGTCGCCGTAAAACATCTGTTGCTCGAGTATTTATGAGCAAAGGAAAAGGCGAAATATTAATCAACGAAAAATCGCTTGCCGAATATTTTCCAGTGATGTTTCATCAAAACAGTGTGATGAAACCATTGCAAGTAACCGAAACAGCAAGTGAATTTAACATCACTTTAAATTGCACAGGCGGTGGCGTAAAAGGTCAGGCAGAAGCTGCACAGTTGGCTATTGCACGAGCTTTGGTAAAATACAATGCCGAATTGAAACCTGCTTTGCGTACCAACAATTGCATGACTAGAAACAGCAAAGAAGTGGAACGTAAAAAACCAGGTTTACGCAAAGCACGTAAAAGTTCTCAATTCAGTAAACGTTAATTGCAATTGCAAATTATTTATTTCAAATTGCCAATTGTACTTACGATTAACAACTAAACTATTAACGAATAACATTCTTTTAAAAAGATGAATAAAATAACACAACAAGAATTATTGGATGCAGGTGTCCACTTTGGACATTTAAAACGCAAATGGAACCCAAAAATGTTGCAATACATTTTTATGGAGCGCAAAGGCATTCACATCATTGATTTGAACAAAACCATTGAAAGCTTAGACGAAGCTGCCAATGCGATGAAAGCAATGGCAAAAGCTGGTAGAAAAATTTTGTTTGTAGCTACAAAAAAACAAGCCAAAGATATTATGGCTCAATGTGCTCAACGCACTCAAATGCCTTATGCTACCGAACGTTGGTTGGGTGGTATGTTAACCAACTTTGCTACTATTCGCAAAAGCATTAAGAAAATGCAAAGCATTGAAAAAATGTTGGCTGATGGCACTTTAGAAAACATCACCAAGAAAGAAAAATTGATGATGAGCCGCGATAAAGATAAAATGGAAAAAGTGTTAGGCGGTATTGCCAACATGAGCCGTTTGCCAGCTGCTGTGTTTATTGTAGATATTGGTCACGAACATATTGCATTGGCTGAAGCAAAAAAATTAAACATCACCACTTTTGCGATGGTGGATACAAATTGCGACCCTACTTTGGTAGATTACGCTATTCCATCTAACGATGATGCTACTAAATCTATCACTGCTATTACTACTTATTTAATGAATGCAGTATTAGAAGGATTAGAAGAACGCAAAAACGAAAAAGCTGATGAAGGTGATGAGCCTACTGATTTGAGCGATATGCCTCAAGAAACTGTAGCTGGTGTGGAAGGTGAAACCGAAGAAGAAAGCAAAGACAGGCCAAAGGTTGGCATTGAAATCGACTCCAGTGGCGACAACACTTTCAGCAACAGC
>CAIQHW010000627.1 GCA_903871715.1 uncultured bacterium | reverse complement strand
TATGATAGATTATATCGGTACAGATATTCATCACGAAAGACACTTGAATGCCCTACTAAAATATTTTGGTAAAACAGGCATACAAGATTTAATAGAAACCTATTCACTAAAAAACAATCAATTTGAAATTGCTTAAACAGAATTTATTTTACTTTTTTATTTTAGTTACATTATTATTTAGTAGCAGTTGTTATGGACCCAAGCGATTATATTATTTACAACAACTACAAGACACTACCATTCAAAATAAACTTGCCACTCAAGAATCTATTATTCACTTAGGTGATCAACTTTATATTTTTGTAAGTAGTGTAAATACTGACGCATCAGGCATTTACAACTTGCCCAATTTTAATGTTGCATCTCAAAATATGCAACAGGGGCAAACACAAAACAATCCAGTGTCAGGTTATTTGGTAGATGACAAAGGAGAAATAGTGATGCCAAAAATTGGGGCAATTCATGTTGCTGGGTTAAGTTATTCCGCTGTGAAAGATTCAATTCAACATTTGCTTTCTCCTTATTTAAAAGATCCGATTGTAAGCATCCGATTAGTAAATTTCAGAGTAACTGTTTTAGGTGAAGTTCGAAACCCTGGAACATTCACAGTACCTTATGCTGACTTGAATATTTTACAAGCATTAGGCTTAGCTGGTGATTTAACTATTAATGGAATCAGAGAAACTGTGTTGCTTGTTCGTCAAACTGATAAATCAAAAATTTCTTACCGAATCAATTTAACTGATAAAAATTTATTACATCATCCTGCTTATTTTATTCAAAGTGGTGATGTGATTTATGTTCAGCCTAACAAAGTAAGAATAAATAACAGTGCTCCTTTTTTTCAAGTTTGGCCAGCAACAGTTAGCGCAATTACTTTATTAATTCTTGTTTTGAACTACTTACATAAATGATACACGAGCAAATTGATTTTGAGAGAGAGCAGAGTTTATCTGAAATTTTTAACAATATCAGAAAACATTTTATTCCTTATTGGGCAGTATATGCTATATGCGTTGCTGTTGGAATTTTAGGAGCTTTTCTTTATTTAAGATACACCAGTCCGGTGTATGTGGTTGAATCAAAATTACTAGTTAAAGATGAAAATAAAGGACTGGGTTCTAGTAACAGCAATGGTGTAACGCAATTGGCACTTTTCGACGATGACAAGAAAATTGAAAATGAATTAGAAATAATAAAAAGCAGGCCTGTTCTTTTTGCTGCCATTAAGAATTCAAATGCAGAAGTTAAATTTTTCCGTAAAGCACGTATCAGAAATGTTTCAGTGGTTCAACAATTCCCATTTCAACTCATCCCATTGCATCCTGATTCAACACAATGGGCAAAATCTGCTTTGCTAAAGTTTGATTTGCCGAACAATAAATTCTCCATCAATAAAAATGATTTTGATTTGAAAGATGAGAGCATAATTGTAATCAATTCAAAAGATACTTTTATTGTACGTTGTTCGCCTAATCAATTGCAACATTGGAGTAAAGATGAATTTTTAGTACAGATTAATTCATTGAATACTGAAATCAATAATGTACTACAAGTGTTAGATGTGAAGCGCACAAGTAATGAAACTTCGATTATAGATTTATCATTAAACACGGATGAACCAAGCAGGGGATTAAGTTTGCTTAATTCCATTGTGAATGAATATAACAGCGCATCAATTGTTGATAAACGATTAATTGCACAATACACTATTGATTTCATCAACGAAAGATTGGCTTTAGTTACCAATGAATTAGATAGCGTTGAACGACATTTAGAAAGATATAAATCGCACAACTCTATTGTTGACATCAGTGAACAAAGCAAAGTTTTTTTAGCTGAAGTGCAACAGAATGATCTAGATTTAAACAAGATTAATGTTCAGCTTTCGGTATTAGAAGAAGTTGAAAAGTACATGAAAGGCAAAGGCAGTAACCCAGGTTCTGCACCTTCCTTGATGGGCATTGAAGACCCTTTATTATTGAGTATGTTGCCCAAATTGTATGATGCTGAATTTCAATTGCAAAAACAAATTCAGATTTCAGGGCAAAAAGATGATGCTACTATTGTGATGAAAAGCAATGTAGAACAATTAAAACAAAGCATTAGCGAAGCCATCGAAAATTTGAAAAATAATTTACAGGCTGCTCAAAAAAATATCAATGCCAATTTACTCAAGCAAAATGAATTGCTGAAGAAGGTGCCAAATATTGAAAGAGCATTGGTGAATATAAGTCGTCAGCAAGCTATCAAAAATTCTATCTACACTTTGTTGTTAGAAAAACGTGAAGAGTCAGCTATCAGCTATGCTTCTACAATAAGCGATACCCGATTGATTGAACCTAGCTTCACTACTGGCATTCCGGTAAGACCTGTAAAATTCATGGTGATTTTATTAGGAATCATTTTAGGAATAATAGTTCCATTTCTTTTTATTTTCTCCCGTGAAAAATTGAATTCAAAAATTCAATTCCGATCCGATATTCAACGTATAACATCATTACCAATTATAGGTGAAATCATGTTTGACCCTGAGCATAAAGATTTTGTTATTTCCGAAAAATCTCGTTCGCTAATTGCCGAAGCATTTAGAGCTATTCGTACAAAAATGATTTATTACTTAAATGGAACTGATAAAAAAGTGTTGTTAGTGAGTTCGAGCATACCAGGCGAAGGCAAATCTTTTTTCACTTTGAATTTAGGAAGAAGCTATGCGTTGACTGGCAAAAAAACAATTATGGTAACAGCCGATATGCGTAAACCCTCCTTGCATAAGGTTTTTAACTTGAGTATAAAAAAAGGCTTGAGTAATTTTTTGGTGAACATGGCGCAAGTGGATGATATAATTTACCCAACTGGTTTTGAAAATTTGAGCATCATTCCTGTAGGTCCGTTGCCGCCTAATCCATCTGAATTATTGAGTAATAATAAATTTAAAGAATTGATTGAATTGCTTCGTGAGCAATATGACATTAT
>CAIQHW010000626.1 GCA_903871715.1 uncultured bacterium | reverse complement strand
TTTGCATTTTTCCCAGGTTGGTTGCAAAGTTTGCCTAAATCAGGTTCATGGCTCAATACAATAAAAGTTTCTTTTGGATTTATTGAATTGGCTGCGGCATTCAAGTTCTACTCAAACGTAGATATGGCTTATCATTGGAACACTTTGCCTCGTGAATTATTCTTAGTCATTTGGATTGTAGTGTTTGCATTATTGGGTTTGTATTTGTTGGGCAAATTAAAATTTCATCACGATGATGATTTGCCAAAAAACGATTACGGCTTGCCATATTTAACTGTTCCAAGATTTTTATTCGCCACACTTTCATTGTGTTTTGCCATGTATTTAGTGCCTGGATTATGGGGTGCGCCGTTAAAATTAATTAGCGGTTTTCCACCAGCTACTTCTTACAACGAAGGAAAATGGACAAATATTTATGGCGGTTCATCGTCTGCAAATGCTGATGCAGCAGGCATTCCACATACTGTAAAAGGGCCGCATGATTTGGATGTGTTTCATGATTATGATTTGGCATTAGCTTATGCAAAAGAAAAACACAAACCTTTGTTTGTTGATTTTACAGGTTGGAGTTGTGTGAATTGCCGCAAGATGGAAGAATCAGTTTGGAGCGATGAGAAAGTGTTGAATCATTTGCGTAATGACTTTGTAGTGGTGAGTTTGTATGTGGATGACCGAGAAAATTTGCCTGCCGAAAAACAAACAAAAAACTATGAAGGCGATGTAATGAAAACCACAGGCGATTTGTATACCAATATGCAAATTACGAAGTACAACAAAAATGCTCAGCCCTATTATGTATTGTTAGATGGCAATGAAAAGCAACTCACAGAGCCAAGTCCAGCCAATTTTAACGTAAGCGAATACAATGCATTTTTAGAAAAGGGAATTGAAAATTTTAAAAAGTAAGTTAAAGTTGTTGCCACCTGCCCTATTACTCTTTTGTGGTGCTCAATTTTTTATTTACATTTGCCGCTCACTTTTAATCAACTTTTTATGCAAGAAAATGGAATCAAAAATACCGCAGTGAATTTAGAAACTGTGGGTATCAAAAATATTTCAGTGTGTAACTGGAATTTAACACCTCAACAATTAATGGACAAAGCCATTGCCTTAGGTCATGGTGTTTATGCCGATAATGGCGCAATCGTTTTTGATAGCGGCGAATTTACAGGCAGAAGTCCAAAGGATAGATTTATTGTAAGAGATAACATCACTGAAAAAGATGTGAATTGGGGTGATACAAACGTAGGCGTTACACCTGAAGCGTTTGATGCATTGCAAGCCGAAGTGTGTGCTCACTATGAAGGAAAAGAAATTTATGTTCGTGATAATTTTGTGTGTGCTAATGATAATTACAAATTGAATGTAAGAACTATCAACGAAATTCCTTACCACAATTTGTTTGTAGATAACATGTTTATGCGTCCGTCAGATGCTGAAAAAGCAAGCATGAAGCCTGATTGGACCATCCTTTGCGCACCAAGTTACAAAACACCAAATGCTGCAAAATATGGCATTCGTCAGGGTAATTTTGTAATTTTAAATTTCACTAAAAAGATTGTATTGATTGCTGGTACTGGCTATGCAGGCGAAATGAAAAAATCAATATTCTCTGTTTTGAATTTCATTTTACCAGTAAATAGAAACGTATTACCAATGCACTGCTCGGCAAATATTGGTAAAAATGGCGACACAGCTGTATTCTTTGGATTAAGCGGCACAGGAAAAACGACTTTATCAGCTGACCCAAATAGAGCTTTGATTGGTGATGATGAGCATGGTTGGGCTGATGATGGTGTGTTTAACTTTGAAGGTGGTTGCTATGCTAAATGCGTTGATTTAACGGCTGAAAAAGAACCTGAAATCTGGGCTGCTATTAAACATGGTACTG
>CAIQHW010000625.1 GCA_903871715.1 uncultured bacterium | reverse complement strand
ATATCATGAGTAACCAATAAACAGGATCTAAAGCATCAGCAGAAAAAAAAAATAAAGACTTAGAAGAAGAGCTCAGCAATGTAAAATCAAATCTAAAAGACTTGGAATCAGAGCTACTCAAATCTCAAAAGAAAAAAAACACATACCCAAAACATATAAAAAAAATTTTATTGATTAGAAGAAATCGATTAGGAGATGCCATCAACCTCCTTCCAATCATTAGTGCCATAAATAAAAACTATCCAGATATTGAAATCAATGTTTTAGCAAATAAATATAATTCGCATATTTTCGAATATTGCAGCGCAATAAATCATATTCATGTTCTCAATGAAAGGTCTTGGCTTGGTCAAAACTTTTTTTTTCTAAATCCCGTTATTAGGAAATTGAAAAAAGAAAGTTTTGATGTGGTTATAGCTTTTGGAGGCTACACATCAAGACTAGCTAAAATTACTTACTTCTTAAAAGCTAAGTACTCTGTCGGCATGGGTTCTAATAAATTTTTCTTTGACCTTATATATGACAAAGCAGTGATTACAAACAAAGCTAAATTTAAATCCCAGATGGAAGAAATGGCTATTTTAGTTAAAGCCGCACGCTTAGTTATACCTAAGAAATTACCTTATACAAGTCTAGAGCTTTTGAAGCGGCCTAATGAAGGCTGGCTCGCTATTTGCCCTGATGTTAAAAGAAAAGAAAGCCAATACCCTAGTAATCTTTATGGTGAAGTAATTGAGAAAATATTGAAGGATAAAAAATTTAAAAAAATTGGTTTATTTATTGCCGACTCAAAAAGCCCTTATATCAGCCTTACTCGATATGGCGCAGAACATATAAAAACCAATAATCTGAAAGATTTTATTAGCGCTTTATCTAAATATCATTTCGTTATAGCTGCTGAAGGAGGGTCAGCACACATAGCTGGCGCATTGGGGCTGTCTGTTTGTGTAATTTCTGGAACAAAGAATCAAGCCTATTGGAGCCCCCACGCGGAGAAAATTAAGAATTTTATAAATCCAATTTCAGTTCATAAAATTAAACCTGAAGCCCTTATCAAAGCTCTTTACAAGTTTTAATTGGCGCCCTCTGCAGGAGTTGAACCTGCGACCCTCCCCTTAGGAGGGGGATGCTCTATCCACTGAGCTAAGAGGGCATTTTATTAAACGGGAATAAATTTATTTATAATTCTCTTTAGTCGTTGGTTGATATACTGAATTTTAAAAGTAATTCTTTCTTTTGCTGGCATGGAATACTTATATAAATAGCAATAATCATTCAGCATATAGAGTGGCCTTTGTTTTTTAGGGCAATATCCATTCCCTGCATAATGAATAAAACTTGCTAGGAACCTTTTTTCATTTCCTTTTTTTTGCGCCATATAATTAAATTGTCGATCTAAATTTTTTATACTTAAATTTCTAGACCTAATTTTAAAATTCACATAAGTCTGATCAAACCAAGCACTTTTATTATGAAATATTTCTAGTTCATGGATTCTAATTGACGTAAGAAAATCCATAGCTGAAGGAAATAATATGACGCCTGCATTAAAATAATTTTTATCTTT
>CAIQHW010000624.1 GCA_903871715.1 uncultured bacterium | reverse complement strand
CCCGATTTTTGTTCTTCTTCATAAAAACCATGATAAGCAAACAATTTTATTTCTTCAAAAAGAATTTTCATATCAATTGCAAAGATGCTTAAAAACTGCTAACACAAAATTCTTGAACCTGATTTTGTTTTTTGGAACCTGAATAAATTATTACTTTTGGCATCGCAAAAAAATGAAATCGCTTATTATTTTGTTGCTTTTTTTGTTTGCTGTTGCGAATTGCGATGGGCAAACATTTAGTGTGCTGCAATCTTCCAATGCAAAGGATGATTCATCCTATTACGACATCAAAAAAATTGATGCTCACAATTTTTGGATTGGCGGCGAAAAAGGAATTTTAATGGCACTCAACGAGCAGCTACAATTTACTGCTGTGGCTTATCCTAACCAAGGTGTAAATATTTTGTGTGTTGAAAAATTTAGCGATAATCATGTGGTTTTATGTGCCGATAAAGGAATTATTTATCATTATTACAAAAATGAAAATCGCTGGCAAGTTCAGCGAATAAAGGGCTTTGCGAATAAAGTGTTTTATAAATTTGTTACTGTTTCTGACAAAGTTGCATACATGTGTGGTGGCAATTCAAAAATTGCAGCATCGCATAAAGCGATTCCAAACGGATTTATTTTGCGAACAATAGATGCAGGTAAAACTTGGCAAATGGTTTATAAAGCAGTGGGCAGCATGATTTGGGATTTGGATAAAGTGGATAGCAATATTGTGGCGGTGAAATATAATTTCAGAGGCACACGATTGCTCACTTTTAATGAAAATTCGGGTCAATTAATTCATCATTCGGGTCGCTATAAAATGTTGGCACATGAATATAATCCAACATTGAAGATACTTTCAGGAGCAGATGATTTTCATATTTACCAACACGGCAAAATGCAATCGGTTGAAAAAAATGATTTTTCAATTAGTGCATCTGCGTTAATTTGGGATGTTGCAAAAATTGGAAATAAAATTGTGGGCGCAAGTTGCAGTGGGCGATTGGTGATTTTTGATAATCTTGCTACACAACAAACGCTGGAAGTGCAGAGTCCATCGCACTTTAACCTTTATGGCATCACAGCCATCAATCAACATTCGGCTTTGATAATTGGCTCCAACAAAACGATTTTAAAATTGGATTTTGAAAATCAAAACAATAAGTTGAATGCTTCTACATCCAATAATTATTGAGCCAACACAAATTAGATGATGCACAACATCAAACCCAAAAATGAATCATCAAGAGCTGAAAATTTTGTTGGATGAAGCCGTTGAAAAATGCAATCGTAAAAACTTTATAAAATCCGACCCCATCAGCGTTCCACATCGTTTTTCTAAAAAAGAAGATATTGAAATTGCAGGTTTTTTTGCTGCCATTTTTGCTTGGGGAAATCGTACCACCATCATCAATAAAGCAAATGAATTGATGCAGTTGATGGATGATGCGCCACACGATTTTTTACTGCATCATCAGCAAAAAGATTTGAAGCGAATGGAACATTTTGTGCATCGCACATTTAGCGCTACCGATTTATTATTTTGCATTCAAACCCTGAAACGCTTATACCATCAATATTCTACGCTCGAAAATGTTTTCATAAAAAATCAATCGACAAGGAATTTTGAAATGGAATTAGCGTTGCGTAATTTTTATTTAGAATTTTTTGATGAAGAATTTGTACCGCAACGTACTCGAAAACATATTGCCACACCCGACCGAAATTCAGCTTCTAAGAGGCTTTGCATGTATTTGCGTTGGATGGTTCGCGATGATAAAAAAGTAGATTTTGGCATTTGGAAAAAAATAAAACCAGCCGATTTAATTTGTCCGTTGGATGTGCATGTGGGCAATGTGGCAAGGCAATTAAAATTATTAAATCGCTCTCAAAATGACTGGCAATCTGCATTACAATTAACTAATGAATTAAGAAAGTTAGATGCTAATGACCCAGTAAAATATGATTTTGCATTATTTAGCTGGGGTGTTTTATCAAAAAAAACGCCTGTTAATTGATGTCAATTTCTTGCACAAAAAATTTGTTCAAAGCTGCTCTATCAATTTCAACACCCAACCCAAAACCTTTTGGCTTCAAGCATTTGGCGTTTTTGTCAAAATTAATTCCAGTTGCCAAATCTTCTTTTAGCAACAAAATTCCATCCATATCAACTTTATCTAAAAGTGGTAAAAAATTTGCCATTGCTGCCGTACCAATGGTACTTTCATTCATGCTGCCCATCATCACTTTCAAATTCAATTCACGAGCTTTTTTAATCATGCGCAGGGCTGGTGTGATGCCGCCACATTTGGTGAGTTTGATGTTGATACCATGAAATTTGCCCACACATTTTTCTACATCATTTTCAGCTACACAATATTCATCGGCAAATAAATCAATTGTAGTTTTTGTAAAAATATTTTTCATACCCACTTCATCTAATTTTGAAAGTGGTTGCTCAATCATTTCTACGCCTGCATTTTTGAGCACGGGCAACAATTCAAAAAAGCGTTTTTCATCAATGCCTTCATTGAAATCTACTCTTATTTTTGCGTTGCCTATCTCACGAATGGCACTCAAAATATTTTCTTCATTGCCTAATCCCAATTTGATTTTATAAATGGGAAACGGATGTTTTGAAATTTTATCTTTTAAAACATCGATCGAATCAATGCCCAATGTATAATCGGTTGGTGGAATATTTTTCCATTCGCAGTTAAAATTTTCAAACAGATTTTTGTTTTCCGATTTTGCTTTTAAATCGTGCAAAGCCATATCCAAAGCACACAAAGCAAACGAGTTGTGTTTCAATTTTTGAAATAAAAACTGCCACCATTTTTCTGCTGATGAAAAATCAATGACTTGTAAATCATTTTTCAAACTCAAAATATCAGCCATCATTTGCGGCACTGAAATGTTGTAATAGCGGATGGCTGGCGCTTCACCAAAACCACTGACACCATTTTTTATTATCTCGATGATAAGTGCTTCTTGATGTGTTTTTGTACCTTTTGAAATCGTAAAGGGATATTCAAACTCAAGCTGGCTATGATAAAATTTGATTTTCAAAAAAATATTTTTTAGATGATTAAACTTTTTGCAAGATAGATTGTCTATAATTAATCAAACGTTTAATTTTGTGGTCTT
>CAIQHW010000623.1 GCA_903871715.1 uncultured bacterium | reverse complement strand
TCTTTCGTTAGCACCTGCAAGCGGTTTTCAATCAGTTCAGTTTCGCGAAATTGAAATCTATACAACCAATCTGATCAATTTGGTGAGATATGATTTAAAAGATAAAGCAACTACCATCGAAAATTCATTTGATTATTTGTATTGGCTTGATGCCGGTCTTGATAGAAAAACCGGAAAGAAAAGTTTAACGCTTACTCAATTTGAAGAAAAATATTTGGCACAAATTATTGCGCAAGCCGAATTGATGAAGGATAAAAACTTGTTTCAAATCATTTCAAAAATAAAAGTGAACGATGAATTAAAGGCTGCGCTACGCCGCATGGATTATGTGTTTAACGTAAAATGGCCGCTTTCGCATTTGCGCACTGCCGAGCATTATTTAATTTCCGAAGGACAAAAAACTGCCAGCACTGGCATGAGCGATTGGCAAAAATATTTGCATCCAAATTATCAACGCCGATTATTTTTTCCAACACTTTGGAGCCACGAAGAATTAGACAATTGGGGAAATTTTGAAGTAGAGTAATTTGATTTCGTGCATTTCAAAAAATAGTCTAAATTTGAAATCGCTAAAATCATTTCATGCAATCAAAATTGTTTTTTGCTTTTGTTATTTTCATTTCTTTTGTTGCTTGTAAAAAAACAACGCATGAAAATGTGCATGAAAATCATGTCATCAGCGGTAATCAAATTCCGCCATACAATAGCATTTCTACTATTCAGGTACATGCTTATATCAACAGAGTTTATGTAGATGTATTGGGTAGAGAAGCCGATTCGTTGGAATTGGTAAATGCTACCAATTTATTGAAGAATGCCAATTACACAGCTACATCACGCGATTCGATGATTAGCCATGTGATGAATACTAAAGATTTTTACACACAATTATTTATTAAAACTTCGGCGGTGGTTTTAAATGCAATCAGCAAGCAAGATATTACCGACCAAATTAATCAAGATATTTATGTGCAACAATTAAGTGTGATGACGCATGATACAGTTACAGCCAATGCTTTGGCAGTAGAGTTGGATGCTTTGAAAAAGCTGTATGTAACCGACTCGTTGTATCATTTAAAACAAATTGACATCAACGAATTTTATCGTCGATTTATTTACAATTATTTCTACGACCAAATAAACATGGGCACTCATAATTTTGTGGTAGCCAGTTTTCAAAACCTGTTTCATCGTTTGCCCACAACCAATGAAGATGCCCAAAGCGAAGCCATGGTCAATGGTTTGAGCAGCAACACTTTGTTTTTACAAAATGGGAATAGCAAAGGCGATTATGTAAATATTGTAACCCACTGCACCAATTTTTATGAAGGATTAATTAGCACGGCATACTTAAATTATCTGTTGCGCAAGCCTACTGATACCGAGGTAAATACTTATGTAAAGCAGCTTTCGCAAACCAAAGATTATTTATCGTTGATAAAAACCATTATGAAAACAAGTGAGTATGCTGGGTTTTGAAATGTTAATGGTGAATGATTAATGGTTAATTGTAAATGCAAATAGCCACAAATGCACGAATAAACTTTGCGTTTTGGCGTGATAAAAATAATAAACAATGAAAAAGATTTTCTTTTTATTGCTCATCGTTGCTGCGTTTGCAGCTTGCAAAAAAACTATTGTACAAGATAAAGTGTACGACAATGTGATTTATGATGTGGGCAAAACCGCTATCTATCAATCGGCTTCGCAAAAAACACGGCAGAAAACGGCTACACAATTTACTTCCATTTTATACGCCGATTTATTTCAACAACAAATACCCAGCAACGAACTCAACGACTTATCAGTTTTGTTTTTAGCCAATGGCGATAAAGGTATGATAAACGAAATGTTGGTAAACAACTACATGCAATCGCCCAATGTAAAAATACCTACCAATGCTGCTATGAGAGCCGATGTAGATAAATTTATCGACAACACTTTTATCCGTTTTTATTTGCGCAACCCAACGGCGTATGAAAAATATTACCTCAAAAATTTGATACAAAACGATGCCAGCATTACCCCACAATTGGTGTATAGTTCGTTTGTGTTGGGTGATGAATATTGGTTTTACTAAAAGAAACTCACGAAATCTTCCCCCACACTTTTTTCTCCAATTCCACATTTTTAATAAGCTGTAAAAGCCTTTGGTGTTCGGGCTTTTGAAGCAATGCATCTTGTTCTAATAACTCGTTGGCTTTATCACGGGCTGTTTGTAAAATGCGTTGGTCGGTAGCTAAATTAGCAATGTGCAAATTCATTACACCGCTTTGTTGCAAGCCTTCTAAATCGCCAGGTCCCCGAAGTTCTAAATCTACTTCTGCAATCACAAAACCATCATTGGTGCTGCACATGGTTTTCATTCTTGTTCGTGCATCAGCACCCAATTTATTGCCAGTCATCAAAATGCAATAACTTTGTGAGCCGCCTCTGCCAACCCTTCCACGAAGTTGATGCAATTGTGAAAGTCCAAATCGTTCGGCACTTTCAATCACCATCATTGTAGCGTTTGGCACATTCACACCCACCTCAATCACCGTAGTTGCCACCATAATTTGTGTTTCACCTTTTACAAATCGTTGCATCTCCAACTCTTTATCCTCGGGCTCTTGCCGCCCATGCACAATGCTGATGCGATAGTTGGGCAAGGGAAATTCACGAGCAAAACTTTCATAGCCATCCATCAAATCTTTCAAATCCAATTGCTCACTTTCTTCAATCAAAGGATACACCACATACACTTGTCTGCCCTTTGCAATTTCTTCTTTTATCAATCCAAACAAATGCAATCGAGCCGAATCGAATTTGTGTAAAGTCTTGATGGGTTTGCGTCCTGGCGGTAATTCATCAATCACACTGCTATCCAAATCGCCATATAATGTCATGGCTAATGTCCGTGGAATCGGTGTGGCAGTCATTACCAAAATATGCGGTGGCGTTGTGTTTTTTCGCCATAATGCAGCTCGTTGTTGCACACCAAATTTATGTTGCTCATCTACCACAGCCAATCCTAAATTTTTGAATTGAACAGTATCTTCAATCAAAGCATGGGTGCCAATTAAAATATTAATCGTTCCACTTTCCAATTCTCGTTGAATAAATTTTCGTTCACTAGTTTTTGAAGAACCACTAAGCATTGCAACATTAATTCCTAACTCTTTTACCAAACTTGAAATGCCTTCAAAGTGTTGCTGCGCCAATATTTCAGTAGGTGCCATCAGGCAAGCCTGAAAGCCATTATCCACTGCCATCAGCATACTCATTAATGCTACAATAGTTTTTCCACTCCCTACATCACCTTGTAATAACCGATTCATTTGTTTGCCACACAACACATCTTTTCTGATTTCACGAATCACTCTTTTTTGCGCATTCGTTAGTTCAAAAGGTAAATATTTTTTGTAAAAATTATCGAAGTAGTTATCAATTTTCTCAAACACAAACCCAGGCGTAGATTGATGCCTGCCAATTTTTGTTCTTAACAATCTTAATTGAATCAAAAATAATTCTTCAAATTTTAACCTTCGTTCGGCTTGTTGTTGTGCTGCATTATTTTTTGGAAAATGAATGTTGTGAATGGCATCAAATCGCATCATCAATTTCAATTCTGCAATTAAATTAGGTGGTAGAATTTCCACCACATCATGTGGCTTTAATTGCTGCAATAATGTTTTTTGAATCTTCGCCAAAGCCTTGCTGGAAAAGCCTTTGAACTTTAATTTTTCGGTGGTAGAATAAACAGGATACAAACCACTTTGCACACCATCGGCATTAATTTCTTTCACCAATTCAATTTCGGGATGAGGAAAATTATACCGATTGTTGAACAATTGTGGTCTCCCAAAAACCACATATTCCTGATTGATTTGAATAGATTTTTCCATCCATTGCACACCTTTAAACCAAACCAATTCGCAAACACCAGTTGCATCTTTAAATGTAGCAACCAAGCGCTTTTGGCGATTATCACCAATTGTTTTTACTGAAGTAATAATTCCTTTTAGTTGATAATATTTTTCATCGCTATCTATATCTTTTATGGTAGCAAATTTGGTTCTGTCAATATATCGAAATGGATAATGCTGCAACAAATCGCCAAACGAAAAAATGTTTAATTCTTTTTTCAGCAATTCGGCTCGGGCAGGTCCAACGCCTTTTAAATACTCAATCGGTTGTTGTAATAAATTTTCCAAAACGATAAAATGGTGAACGAAAATAAATCAATCTTTTGGCAATTGCGAAATGAATATTGGTTACCAGATAATATTAACCAAAGCATTATTCTTATTTGGATAATCCGTATTGAAATGCAATCCACGGCTCTCTTTACGGAACTCTGCACACTTTGTAATCAGATAGGCAACGGTAATTAAATTTCTCAACTCACACAATTGTGGCGAAACGAAAGTGTTATTGTACAAGGTTTCTGTTTCTTCCCAAAGCAAATCAATCCGGCGCATTGCACGTTGCAAACGCACATTGCTGCGAACAATCCCTACATAATCACTCATAATTGCCTGAACTTCTTTTATGCTTTGCGTAATCAAAATCATTTCTTTTGGCGTTGAAGTTCCTTCGGCATTCCAGTTTGGAATTTTATTATTGAATGCAATATTATCAACCAATTCCAATGTTTTAATACTTGCACGATGAGCAAAAACCAATGCTTCTAATAAGGAATTACTTGCCAAACGATTTGCGCCATGAAGCCCTGTAGTACTGCATTCACCACAAGCAAACAAGTTGGTGATAGATGACTGACTGAATTCATTTACTTTAATTCCACCACAACTATAATGCGCCGCAGGAGCCACAGGAATCATTTGTTTGGTAACATCAATTCCAATGCTTAAACATTTGTTGTAAATGTTTGGAAAATGCTGTACAAAATCATCAATATCAATTTTTGTACAATCCAGATAAACACAATCATCACCATTTCGTTTCATTTCATTATCAATTGCTCGGGCTACAATATCACGTGGAGCAAGCTCTGCACGGCTATCGTAATTTTTCATAAATGCTTCACCTTTTCGGTTGCGCAAAATTCCGCCCTTGCCTCTCACTGCTTCTGTGATTAAAAACGAAGGACTTTCACCAGGGTTGTAAAGCGCTGTTGGATGAAACTGAATAAACTCCATGTTTTCCACTCTGCCTTTCGCCCGATATAACATTGCGATGCCATCACCAGTTGCAATTTTTGGATTAGTTGTAGTGCGATAAACCTGCCCAACGCCTCCTGTAGCAAGCATTGTAACCTTTACTAAAACTTTTTCGATCTGTTGAGTTGATGTATTTAAAACATACACTCCATAACATTCCACATCAGGCGTTGCTTTGGTAATTAACTGACCAAGATGATGTTGTGTAATAATATCAATCACAAAACAGTGAGTGATGATTTGAATATTCTTTTGCTGCTTGATTTTAGCCAGCATTGCTCTTTCAATTTCTTTTCCAGTGACATCTTTATGATGTAAAATGCGAAACGCTGAATGGCCGCCTTCTTTGCCCAAATCAAACTCACCAATTTTATCTTTATCGAAATTTGTTCCCCAGTCAATCAACTCGGCAATGCGTTGTGGTGCTTCGGTTACAGTGATTTCAACAGTTTTTTTATTACACAATCCATCACCTGCAATTAAAGTGTCTTCAATATGTTTTGCAAATGAATCGTTCGACATATCTGTAACACCAGCAATGCCGCCTTGTGCATATTTGGTGTTGCTTTCATCTTCATCGCTTTTGCTGATGATTAAAATACTTAAATCGGGTCGAGCCACCGCAGTTTTTAAAGCATAAGTTAAACCTGCAATGCCGCTACCAATCACTAATACATCGGTTTGTAACATGAGTTTTGTTTTATTATTTTAACCAACTCGAATACATCAAATAATTGTCGGCAATGCCTTTCACCAATCTTTCAAATTGTTCAGGGTTTACCTCTTTCACTTTTTTTGCAGGGCAGCCAGCATAAATGCAACCGCTCTCCACCACAGTGTTTTCAAGCACTACAGCCCCGGCAGCAATTATCGAATTGCTTTTCACCACCGCATTATCCATCACAATCGCACCCATGCCCACCAACACATTATCTTCCAACGTGCACCCATGCACCAGCGCATTATGCCCAATCGAAACATTATTGCCAATGGTCGTAAACGCCTTTTGATACGTGCAATGAATCACCGCACCATCCTGAATATTCACTTTGTTTCCGATTCTGATTTTGTGAACATCGCCTCTCACCACCGCATTAAACCACACACTGCAATCATTGCCCATGATTACATCGCCCACAATTGTGGCGTTAGGTGCAAGAAAACAATTATCGCCAAACGAAGGACTGATGCCCTTTACAGGAAGAATTAATGCCATAATTTAAAATTGTTAGTGTTGAATTTTTAGTTTTTAATTTGCGAATGATTTACATTTTTTATCCAAAAGGAACTCATTTTAGTTTTAAAAATCGATGCCATTTTTTCATTTCTTTTTTCGGTTAATGAACCCGAAGTTTTTAATCCGCCTAAATAAAATCTGCTCAACCAACCGCCACCAGTTACTGCCGAAATGATGTAATAATTATGCACCCAATGCCACCAAATAAAATATCCCGAAGCTGCAGCGCCTAACAAATTTATCATTCCAAAACCAACCTTTCCAGCATAAGTTTGTCCGCTACCAGGCAGTAAAGCACTTAATATTCGTGCTTTTCGAGGGTTTTTAAAATTTGGAAAATGAAATTGCCAAATGCTATCCATCACCATTTTTTGTTGAATGCTGCATTGGGCAAGCATTTCAGCATAAGCATTATCCCATTCCTCATTTTGCAAAAATACAATCGGGCGAATCCATCTAATGTGAAATTTATCAGCCGTGTCTTTTACATAATTGTTGTATTGCGTTAAAAAGTAGGCTGCATCAGTGTTTCGGTTAGCCAATGTGGCGCAAAGAATTAATTGAAACAATACTTTTTGTTGCAGCGAATCGGCAATAGTTTCATAATCTACTCGAGATAAATTTTCAAACGCATCGTTCATCAAACCATTTTGTTTCAGCAGCTCCACTTTTTCCAATACCAATTTTATTTGCGCAGCTTCATTTTGTTGCAAAAATATTTCTGCTTCCGTTTGCAACGATGGCATCGGAATCAAGTGTACATCAGCGTTTTGAGCCATGGCACAAAAACTATTGCACCAGCTTATCAGCATTATCCAGCAAATGGCGATGGATATTTTCATACGCTTTTCTTTGTTTTACTTTTATTCCAAGCACACTTCCCCAAATATTTCCCACATAAAAAATGCTGAACAAACCTGTGTAAGCCCAGCCATGAATGCTGTTAATTCCTTTTTGATGAAAACCTTCATAAGCCTGTAACCCAATTACAGAAAGGGTTAGCAACACACTTGCACCTTGCCAACTATTGCCATAATACATTTTCCCTGCGCCAGGAATGATGGCACTTAGTACACCAGCTTTCCAAGCTTTTTTCATTTTTACTTGTTGCAAATCGTTGTAGGCTTCATTCAAATTTTTAATTGAAGTTTTAAATTTTTGTGGATGTTGTTGCAAAAAAATGTTTTCATTTTGTTTAAATGAAATAGTATCGTTCAGCAATAAATCTTTCGACAATTGCAAAATTGGTTGGATGCTTGCAAAATTATTTTTTGTTGAAGCTGAATCTGGTAAACTGTTCCAAAGCAAATTGTTTCTTTGTTTTTGAAAATACAACCTCAAATTTTCGGGAGCATTATTAAAAGCTGAATGCAGTTGATTCAATTTTTTAAAAGAAATTTCTTTTAAAACAATTTCATTGTAGTTGCTCAACAAACAAGTGTCGCATGGTTTCCAATGTCCAAACTTTTCGGCCGAATAAAGTTT
>CAIQHW010000622.1 GCA_903871715.1 uncultured bacterium | reverse complement strand
TAATAATTTGCTAATGGTAGGCAGAAACGAAACACATGGTGGCTTATTAAAAAACAGCGGTAGAAATGGCATATTAACCAAAGTAGATACTATGGGCAATTTAATTTGGGAAAAACAATATAGGGGTTATACCGACACTGTAAACATTTGGCCCAATGTAAATGAATATAACGAGTTGATAGATTTTGATTTTCTGTCCGATGGTTCTATTATCGCTTGTGGCAATATTCTTATTGACGTTAACAATCCAAATATCATCACCCAACAAGGTTGGTTATTGCGTTTAAGCCCCGATGGCTGTTTTAGCCCAACCGATTGTGGGGTAGAAACGGGGGTAGAAGAAGTGAATGCAGCAAAAGAACCACAAGGGCAATTGGCACATTTATCCCAACCCCACGAGCAATGAATTACGAATTACGATGGACGAATTACGATGGAATACAATTGCGGTTTATGATTTGTTGGGTAGGCAAATGTTATCCGTTATACTGAACAATAGTGAAGGAACTAAAACAATAAATGTGGAACAACTAACAAGCGGTGTTTACTTTATCAAAGCCACCGACATACAAGGCAATGTAAGCAATGCAAAATTTGTGAAACAATAGCAGCAAAACCGCTTATGCCAACGGCAATGTTAGTTTGATTAGGTAAAAAATATCATAGCACTATTATTCAAAAGACTTTTCAAGTTTTTAAAACGTAGATTGTTTGCAAAAGCTATGACAAAGAAGGGTGATTAATTTCTAATTTTATTCAGGCTCGAAACCCAGTATTATGCTAAATTTGCCAACATCGCTTAACTTAGCATGCGATATATCGCTCACTTTGTCGAAGCCTAAACCATAGTCAACACCTAACAAACCAAACATGGGCAAGAACACTCTTATACCCAAGCCAGCCGAACGTTTGATAGAAAATGGGTCGTAATTTTTTATGGAGTTCCATGCATTGGCACCTTCTAAAAATGCCAAAGCAAAAATGGTGCTTTGCGGATTTAGCGAAATAGGATAACGCATTTCCATGGTGTATTTGTTGAAAAATGCAGCATTGGTGGTAGGGGTAAACACATCATAACCTCTTAAAGCAACAATTTCAACACCATATTGGCGATAACCTGTGATACCATCGCCACCTACTTGAAATCTATCAAACGGTGATGAGCCTGCTTTCGACGAGTAGCTACCCAAAAAACCATAATTGGCTTTTACATGCAGTATCAATTTTTTCGTTTTCTCTAAAGGTGTAAACCATTCGGATGTAAATCGCCAGCGATGAAATTCAACCAAATTATATTTCTGCCCAGGTGAGGCATCGGCATAATTTAAATTGTTGAACAACGAATAAGGTGGCGTAAGTTTTACCCCTAACGAAATCTTTGAACCACTTTGTGGATACATGGGTTGATTCAACGAACTTCGAGCAATCGTTTCTTCTAAACTAAAAATATTTGCTGTTCCGTCGGTGATTGGAATTAATGTTGGGTTTTGATTTGCTAAAATATAACTCTCGATATTGATACCATTTATCCAAGTAAAATAATCATCTGGAAATTTTAATCGTTTGCCAATGCTGGCTGTGATACCATTTGTAGCTTGTCTGCTGGGTAAACTATTATAAGTGGTATTAAACACTGTTTTAAATAACGCCACCGAAAGTGAAGTGGGTTTTTTTCCACCGAACCATGGTTCGGTAAACGACATGGTTGCTGATTGATAGTATTTTCCGCTGCTTTGAAATCGGATGCCAAACTTTTGTCCATCACCACTTGGCACTGGTGTCCAAGCATCGCCTTTAAACAAATTGCTCATCGAAAAATTGGTAAAGTTGATACCCAAAGTGCCCACCAAACCAGTGGTTGTGCCACCATAACCAGCTTGCAATTCTAATTGGTCGGATGATTTTTCTTCCAAATTATATTCAATATCTACTGTGCCATCTTCGGCATGCGGAATAGGTGTGATACCAATTTTTTCTTGATTAAAAAATCCCAACGTAGCTAATTCGCGTTGGGTTCTAATAATATCGCTGCGGCTAAATTTTTGCCCAGGCAAAGTGCGCAACTCACGTCGAATCACATACTCTTTTGTTTTTTCATTGCCTTTAATAATCACTTTGTTGATAGTGGCTTGCTTGCCTTCATAAATTCTGATTTCCATATCAATAGAATCCTTTTCTACAGCTATTTCGGCAGGTGTAACTTGAAAAAATAAATAGCCATCATCCATGTACAACGAACTGATATCTGTGCTGTTTGGATTCATATTTAATCGAGCATCTAAATCGCTACGATTATATACGTCGCCGCGTTTAAGCCCTAAAACCATTGCTAATTCTTTATCAGTATATTTGGTGTTGCCTTTCCAATAAATATTTCGGTAGTGATATTTTATACCTTCGCTTATATTCATTCTGATAATTAAATTGCCATCTGCATTTTTGTAGCTGGTGTCGGCAACAATTTGTGCATCGCGAAAGCCCTTACTATTGTAGTATTCCACGATTTTATCTTTATCGGCATTAAAGTCTTCTCTTCTAAATTTTGAGGAGTTGAAAATATTTAACCGAAATCTGTCGGCAAAATTATCTCTTACTTTTTCAATCGTTAAATCATGCAAGCCTGTAAAAAATCTTTGGGGTGAAAAGTGTGCAAGTGCCGTTAAGTCTGCATGTACGAATGGCCGCAATCTTTTTCTTTCTTTTGTTTCGCCCATCAAATGTTTCAATTTTTGAGCCGATACATTGTTGTTGCCAGTAAAATAAATGTCTTCAATTTTTACCTTGTGTCCTTTATCAATCATAAATAAAACATTCACGGTGTTTTTCGATGACGAATCCTTTTTCTCCAAGCAAGTCACTTTCAAATCGCTGTATCCTTTTTCAAAATAATAATCTTTGATGGATTGCACCGCATTGGTTTTTAAATTTTCTGTCAATACTTTGCCTTTAATGAGCTGCAATTTTTTGTTCAAATCTTCCGCATCGCCTTTGCTCACACCGCGATAAGTCCACTTTCCAAGCCGTGGTCGTTCGGTTAAAACAAAATTTAAAAACACAGTGCTACCTACTGTATTGGTAATGAAAACTTGAATGTTGGAAAATAAACCTTGCTTCCATAATCCTTGAATGGACTTGCCAATTTCTTCGCCAGGAATAGAAATCTTTTGACCCACAATTAAAC
>CAIQHW010000621.1 GCA_903871715.1 uncultured bacterium | reverse complement strand
CACCATTGACGCGAACAACTTTCAGTTGCCAATTTTTTTCTTCCAAAACACCGTCCATGCCTGCATCGCCGTTTACTCTCACATTTTTTACGGCATCTTTTTCTTCATAAGTTTTTGCCAATTTATTTATGTTAAATAACCTACTAAAAATCTTTTCGTTCCAATTTAATGTGCTGCGCAATGGCTTTAAAGCTGCCTGCTCTGTGGGTTGATGATTTAACCATCGCCAAAAAAACAGAGCTGCAAAAAGCATCAACACAAAAATCGAAAATGCAAAAATTGTTTTTCGCCAAATCCATTTTTCGTTTTTTTCTTCCACTCTTTTTTCAAAAAAATCATTCTTGTTTTTCATCGGTTTTTGTTTCTTTTATTTTGGGTGAAGAAAATATTTCAAATCCTGTAATCATTGCCTGAAAGTTGTTCCAGCCTGCCATGATAACTTGAATGATGTGCACTAAAAAAAATAAAACGTAGCCAATCGTTAACATAAAATGCTCCAATCTTGCAGCTTCGTAACCGCCACAAATGGCGCAAACAAAACTGAATTGAATGGGTTTATAAATTGCCAAACCTGTTAGCACCGAGCCAATGCCCATCACAATTATCGCCGAATAAGCGATGCGTTGCGCAGCGTTATATTTTGTTTGAGGCGGTTTAAATTTGCTAATTTTAAAATCATACAACACCACTTGCAAAGCCTCTTTCCACGATTTTTTATTGGGCAGTAAATATTTCCATTCGCCCGAAAAAATGGTGTATAGCACATACAAAATTCCATTCAAAAAAAACAACCACATCACCAAAAAATGAAAACTCATGCCTTCGGCTAATCGAAACGGAATGTGCAGTGCCGCATAAAAATTATCTGGAAAAAATTTAAGCAAATCTGTTTTTCTAAATTTAATTTTGTACTCGTCGTTTGCCCAATAAATCAACAATCCACTCCAAATCATCACACCTAAAACAGGAAAATTAAACCAGTGAAACCAGCGGATGGCTAATGGATGTTTGTGAATTATTTTTTTCATTTTTTACAAAAAATATTTTTTGTGCGAAATGAAAATACGAAATGTTTTTGAAAACAGTTTTCTTTTTTCAAATGCGCACATTTGCCGCTTGCAAAAAATTAGTAGGTTTGTAAAATATTTTTTCTACCAAATTATTTCTTTCTAAAAACCTGAAACTGTTTTCTGATAAGCATTTCAAAAAAATAATTTGAAAAATAAAATCGAAAAATAAAATGACACAAAATATTATTTCGCAAAAAACGAGCATCAAACAAGCGATGGAATTGTTTAATCAGCTTGCGCCCGAAGCAATTACCCAAACCACTTTGCTGGTCATAAATGAAAAGAAACAATTAATGGGTGTATTGACCGAAGGTGATATTCGCCGCTCGTTGTTAAAAGGAATGGAGTTGAAAGAATCGGTGCAAAGTTGCATGAATAAAGCATTTAAATATTTTAACGAAGAAAATTTTTCAGCTGCTAACGTCAATTTGTTAAAAGAAAAAAAGATTCGTTTCGTTCCATTTTTAAATAAAAATAAAACCATTCGCCGCATTTATGATTTAGAAATTATCAAAACAATTTTGCCCATTGAAGCGATAATCATGTGTGGCGGCAAAGGCGAACGATTGCGACCTTTAACCGAAGACATACCCAAACCCTTGCTGGCTGTGGGTGGCAAGCCGATAATGGAACACACCATTGATAGGTTGACGCAATTTGGGGTGCATCGTTTTTATTTATCAGTAAATTATTTGAAGCAAAAAATTGAACATCACTT
>CAIQHW010000620.1 GCA_903871715.1 uncultured bacterium | reverse complement strand
TCACTTCCATAATTCGTTTTTTATTCCACAACAATTCAATCAAGCAAGTGAAATAAACTTCCAAACCTTTGCGCACAAAATTTCGAGCAGGACACAAGAAAACATTTTTTGCCACTTGCTGCGAAATGGTGCTTGCGCCTATTTTTTGGCGATGTGTTTTGTTAAATTGAACAGCTGTTTTGATGGCATCAAAATCGAAACCATGATGCGTTAAAAATTGTTGGTCTTCGCTGCTCATCACCGCCAATGGCATGTTTGGCGAAATGTTTTTTAAGTCAGTAAATTGGTAATAAATTTTATTGTTGGTTTCATCTTTATCAAATTTTGTTTCTACCCAACGAATAAGCATCAATGGTGTGAAAGGTGGATTCACAAAGCGATACAGCAGCACCCCCAAAATGCTGATGATAAAAAACCACATCAAAAATTTGAAAACGAATCGAAATGTTTTTTGTAAAAATGTTTTCATAAAAACCTTTTTACAACATTAGTTGCCTTTGGTAATTTCTCGAGCGATGACCAATTTTTGAATTTCGCTGGTACCTTCGCCAATGGTACAAAGTTTTGCATCACGCCAATATTTTTCAACCGGAAAGTCTTTGGTGTAGCCATATCCACCAAATATTTGTACCGCATCTTCGCCACAATCAACTGCAATTTCACTGGCATAGTATTTTGCAAATGCAGATTCTTTAGTAACTTTTTCGTGTCGGTTTTTCATGTCGGCAGCTTGCAAAGTGAGTAATTCTGCTGCTTCAATTTTCATTTTCATATCCGCCAATTTAAAAGCAATAGCTTGAAAGTTGGAAATTGGTTGATTGAATTGATGACGCTCTTTTGAATATTGCAAACTGGCTTCGTATGCGCCTTTGGCGATTCCACAAGAAAGTGCAGCAATCGAAATTCTACCACCATCCAACACTTTCATGGATTGAATAAATCCTTCGCCAACGTTGCCTAAAATATTTTCTGCTGGAATTCGGCAATCATCAAAAATCATTTCGGTGGTTTCGCTGGCTCTCATGCCTAATTTATTTTCTTTCTTGCCTGCTGAAAAGCCTGCTGTACCTCGTTCTACAACCATTGCTGTCATACCATGACTATCACCAACTTCTCCAGTGCGAACAATCACCACTGCTACATTGCTCGATTTGCCATGTGTTATCCAACATTTTGTGCCGTTGATTATCCAATCATTGCCATCTTTCACAGCCACACATTTCATGTTGCCAGCATCGCTGCCTGTGTTGGGTTCGGTTAATCCCCATGCGCCCAACCATTCGCCAGTGGCTAATTTAGGCAACCATCGTTGTTTTTGTTCTTCGTTGCCAAATTGCAAAATATGACCTGTGCAAAGCGAATTATGTGCCGCAACAGATAAACCAATGGAGCCGCAAATTTTGGCAATTTCAGAAACAACCGTATAATACTCTTGATAGCCCAAGCCACTTCCACCATATTCTTCGGGTACTAACACACCCAAAAACCCCATTTCGCCTAATTGCTTAAAAAGTTCGATAGGAAAGTGTTGTGCTTCGTCCCACTCCATCACAAAGGGTTTGATGTGTTTTGCGCCAAAATCTTTTATCGTGTCGGCAATCATTTTTTGATTTTCAGTTAATTCAAAGTGCATAATTTTTTTTTGTTGAATGGCTAGTTTTTTTGTAAAATAGAGAATTAAGCTTTTTTCAATTGTTCACTAATCCAAGCAAAAGTCTTTTCCATACCAGCTTTTAAAGGTTGCGACGGCGACCAGTTTAATTTTAGTTTGATTAAATTATTGTCGGAGTTTCTGCCTCTAACTCCCAATGGTCCTGGAATGTTTTTGATGCTAATTTTTTTGCCCGAAATGTCGATCACCATTTGGGCTAAATTATTTATCGAAATCATTTCATCCGAACCGATATTTACTGGTCCGCTAAAATCAGAATGCGTTAATTTTAAGATGCCTTCTACGCATTCATCAATGTACAAAAACGAACGCGTTTGTTTGCCATCGCCCCAAACCTCAATAAATCCGCCATCTGCGGCTTCTGCTACTTTTCTGCAAAGTGCAGCAGGGGAT
>CAIQHW010000619.1 GCA_903871715.1 uncultured bacterium | reverse complement strand
TCAGTATTTCTGTGTTTTCGAAATCAGATAAATATATGCAGGTAATGCAACAAAATATTGCATTGCTCGATTCTGCCAAAACAAAAGATGATTATCAAAAGCTGGCAAATAAATTTGAAATGATTGCCAACAAAGAACAAAATCAATGGTTGCCATTTTACTATGCTGCTTATTGCAATCAAATGATGTGTTATAATGGATTGAAAGGTGATGAAATTGATGCAACCTGCGACATAGCTGATGTTCAGCTGGCCAAAGCAGATTCTTTACAACCCAAAAATGCAGAAATTATGGTGCTGAAAGCTCGTGTAACAGGTGCAAGAATTATGGTAAGCCCAATGACCAGAGGCGCAAAGTATGGTAGAAAATCGGGTGAGATTTTACAACAGGCAATGACGATTGATTCCTTAAATCCACGAGCTTATTTAACTGCTGGTCAGGCATTGTTTTACACACCAAAAATGTTTGGTGGCGGCAAAGAAAAAGCAAAACCAATTTTGCAAAAATCGGCTGATTGCTATAATAAATTTCAACCAGCAACACCATTGCACCCTAATTGGGGAAAAGGTTTCTGCGGATATTTGTTGATGCAGTGTGAAGACAAAAAGTAAATTTATCTTTTGAACTATCTTCGCCGTAATCTGTTTACCTATTCAATATTTTCAAACAAAAAAAATTAAACAAACATGTATACATTACCAGCTTTACCTTATGCCAATGATGCTTTAGAGCCTTACTTCGACAAGATGACGATGGAAATTCATCACGACAAACATCACAATGCCTATGTAACCAATTTGAATAACGCTATCAAAGGCACCGATGCCGAAAATTTGTCGTTGGAAGATTTAGTAAAAAACATTTCAAAATATCCAATGCCTGTTCGTAACAATGGCGGCGGACATTGGAATCATAGTTTCTTCTGGCAAATCCTTTCGCCAAGCGGTGGCGCAGCTTCTACAAAATTAGCAGATGCGATTAATGCCGAATTTGGCTCGATGGAAATTTTCAAAGAAAAATTTGCAGCTGCAGGCGTAAGTCGCTTTGGTAGTGGCTGGGCTTGGTTGTGTGTAGATGCTAATAAAAAATTGTGTGTGTGTTCAACACCCAATCAAGATAATCCGTTGATGGATGTTGCCGACTGCAAAGGCACACCAGTACTGGGCTTGGATGTATGGGAGCATGCTTACTATTTACATTATCAAAACAGAAGACCTGATTTTATTGCTGCATTCTGGAATGTGGTAAACTGGGCTGAAGTAAGCCGCAGATTTGATGAAGCGATGAAATAAGTTGCTCAAAATATTGCACAAAGCATTTTACAGTATGAATAATTAATGAAAGAATGTTTCAAAACCTTGAAACATTCTTTTTTATTTTTGAAACGAAATAACTACCAAAGTTGTCTTACCATATAATCCATAAAATTTGTTAACTTGCGTTATTCAATTCCAGAATTATGAAACTAAAAATTACACTCTTCGCAATTTTTATTGCACTGCTTTTAATTTTTCAACAAACATTTTTGATGTCACATTCTGCATCGCCGCCAAGTGGCTACACTGGTGCATCAGGTGGCAATGGCACATGCGCTGCAAGTGGCTGCCATACACCAGGCACGGGTGTTGCTCGAGTTACTTACACCATCAAATATCATGGCAATGGGCATGTGGTGAATAGTTATTTCCCTGGCAATGTGTATGATATAACCGTAACCGTTGGTGGGCATGGAAGCAGCAGTAGTTATTCGCCTAAATATGGTTTTGAAATGAAAGCCCAAGATGCTTCTAATAATGGAAAAGGAACTTTTGCAACAGGTACAAATACAATTATCATCGGCTCTGGTGCAAGTGAAATTGGTCATTCCAACGCCAACACCACTGATAGCACTTGGAGTTTTCAATGGCAAGCTCCTGCAGCCACTGCTGGCACTATTACTTTTTATTTAGCTGGCAATTATGCTGATGGAGATTTAACGTCTGCTGGCGATGCTATTGTTACCACATCATTCACACTCACTCCAGCACCTGCGGTTGCACCCAGAGCTAAATTAACTTTATCAAGCGATACAGTTTGTAAAAATGTAGCTATCACATTTACGAACAATACTGCTACTAATCCTGCCATCAAAGTTTATTCCTTGTATTATGGTGATGGTAATAGTGCATCGAGCTATGGCGCTCCACCAACTTCATTTACCCATAGTTATACTTCTGGTCAAACATACATCACCGAATTTGTAGTTTCGACCGATTCGCCTATGACTGGGCAATATGGAACAAGAGATTCACTGTTAGATACGATTGTTGTCTTCAATTCTTTGGATGCTGCTTTTACCACCACCAACAATCCAGGTTGTTTTCATGGTTATGATACTTTGAAAATTACACACCCCATTTCGGGAGTTACTTACACACCCAATTATAGTACTGCAAGCCCAATGGGCACTGCTACAGCCAACACGGGCTATCCGCTGATATTGCCCAACACAGGAAGTAGTATTACTTTTTCAATGACTGCATCAGGTGCATTTGGTTGTCCAGCAGCCACAGCCAACTTTACTAATACTATTCAACCTTGTTCTAAGCCGCATGCTGCTTTTGCTTTAGATAGTTTACCAGGTGTTACACCAATCCATTACTGTCATGGCGTTACATATTTTGCAACCGATAATTCATCAATTGGCAGTGGAAATATTGTTTCATGGAAATGGGATTTTAATGCTAGTAATTTGTGGCCTGCACCAATACCAGCAACAGCCACTGGGCAAGGTCCGCAGCCTGTTCTGTTTTTGAGTAATAATATTTATGTTATCAAACTTACGGTAACCGATGTAAATGGTTATAAAGATTCAACAAGCAATCAAACCATAACAGTTCTTGCATCTTGTGGTAATTCAATTTTTGCTTTAGGATATAATGCAGGTTCTTTAAGCAACCCAACCAATATCCAAATGTGCTATGGCGATTCAGCTTTGTTTAGTGATAATTCCGTAAATTTTGGTCCATCCAATTATCATTGGCATTGGGGCGATGGAACACCAGATAGCTATGTACCAACGATATATCATGGATGGGCAGCAGGTAGTTGGAATATGTGGTATGCAGGGCAAGACCCAAACACAAGTGTTTGGGATACTTTATTTGCAACTGTAAATGTAGGCGCAGCACCACCCGCCGCCGCTGGCAGAGATACTTTGATTTGTAAAGGGCAAAGTGTGCAAATTGGTACAGCTGCCCAATTAAACTCGGTTTATTCATGGACATCTTCACCTGCTGGTTTTACAAATACATCATCTAATCCAACAGTAGCACCAAATGATACCACCACTTATTTTTTAATGGCTTCCAATTTAACAGGCACTTGTTTTAATTACGATACTGTGCAGATAAATGTAGATATGCCACCAACCGTATATTTAACCGCTAGTTCACTGGGCGAATGTTTTAACAACGATGATACCATTTACGCTACACCTACCAATTTAACTTACTCTGGTTTTAATGCAAGTGGTGGCGGTGGTCTTATCAACTCTATACCTTTAAGTTCGCCAACTGAATGGGTAGTAAGTTGGGGAAGCTTGAGTTTGGGCAATCAAACAGTTTCTGTAACAGCAAAAACACAGCATGGTTGTGTAGCTGCTGTAAATTCAGTTACTATCAATATTCACAGTTGTTCGCCACCAATTGCTTTATTTTATCCACCTAACAGTGGCATCTGCACAGGATTACCTATAAAGTTTATTGATTCATCAAAAGGTGTTCCTACCAATTGGCAATGGAATTTTGGCAGTGGTGCATATCCTTCAACAGATACCGCCAGAAATCCCGTCGTAACATTTAACTCTCCTGGCAAACATTACATCAAACTTACCGTTAGTAATTCGGGAGGAAGTAGCATTTATCTTGATTCCATCATAGCTTATGTAGCTGCCACATCCACTTTTTCATCAATTACACCTGTTTGCGCAGGCTACAAAACTATTCTAAATTATACTGGTAATGGCTCTAGCAATGCTACTTATACTTGGTCTTATCCTGGTAATCCGCCAGATGCAGTTTCGGGAGTAGGACAAGGTCCAATTTATGTAAAATGGAATAGCTATGGCACAAAATATGTATCGCTTTCGGTAACAGAAAATGGATGTCCTTCAGCGACAGCACAGCCCACACAAATTACAGTTCAACAAAATCCAACTGCAAAATTTCATTACAACATTTTGCCAGGCACGGCCATTGTTACCTTCATCAATCAAAGTTCAATTTCTACCAGTTATAGTTGGTCATTTGGCGATGGATTATCAAGCGCATTACAAAACCCGCCAGCTCATCAATATTATGCTAACAACACGTATTATGTAACTTTATTAGCACAAAAAAATAATTGTGCTAGTGCGGATACACAAGCTATTGTTATTAATAATGCTACAGGTATTGAGAATGTTGCTCAATCACCTTATGGCTTTCTGGTATATCACGATGATACAAAAATGCAATTGCAATTAAAATGGACAAACAGCAATTCAACTTCAAAAAATATCCAGTTATTTGATTTAAAAGGGCAGTTGATTTATTTTAAAAATGAAGTAGTAACATCGTCATTAGATGTAAGTACCAACAATTTTTCATCTGGATTATATTTTGTGAAAACCACCTATAGTGATGGTTTTGAGGAAACTCGAAAATGGGTGAAACAATAAATTTTCTGATTGTAGAAAGGTGAAGTACAAAACTTCACCTTTCACTTTTTACAACAAACTATTATCTGCAAAACTGTAATAACCAGTATTAGCAACAATGATGTGGTCGTGAACATCAATCCCCATCAATGTTCCAGCTTGTTTTAATTTTTTGGTGATGTCAATATCAGCTTGACTTGGATTCAAATTTCCGCTGGGATGATTGTGGCAAAGAATCAAACTGGTGGCATTATTCTCCAATGCTTTTTTAAAAATAATTTTTGCGTCAACCACTGTTCCAGTCATTCCACCTTGGCTAATATTTTCTTGCTTGATTAATCGGCATGCTTGATTTAAAAACAACACCATAAATTGTTCGGTAGTTTCATCTGCTAATATTGGTTGCAGGATGGCAGCCGCATCACTGCTAGTTTTTACGATGGGTTTGTCGTCTATCAATTCAGCTTTTCTTCTTCGTCCTAATTCTAAAGCTGCTGCAATGCTGATGGCTTTTGCTTCGCCAATTCCTTTTATTTTTTTAAAATCTTCAATAGTAAATCTTGCCAAATCATTCAAGTTGTTGTTGGCATTTTTCAAAATTATTTTTCCTAACTCAACAGCCGAAAATTCTTTCGTCCCTGTTGAAATTAATATGGCCAGCAATTCTGCATCGCTCAATGCCTGCTTGCCTTTGAGCAACATTTTTTCTCGTGGTCTATCTTCTTCAGCCCATTGTGTGATGGGAATTTTGTAGTCGTAATTCATCGTGGCAGATTTTATTTTGAAGAATAAAAATAAAAAAATCGAACAACAATTTTCAGTGTATTTTGCAAATCATTTGAAGTAAAGTATCTTTACAAAAACAAACTTTATGCAGGCAATAACCATACAACCCAGCAACGAAAGGACTTTGAAGTTGATTAAAGATTTGGAAGAATTAGAATTGCTGAAAATTATTTCTACACCAAATTCAACTTCATCGAAAAAGAAAAAATCGTTGTCGAATATTTTGTCAGGCAGCATTTCAAAAAAAGAAGCCGATGATTTGAATGCACAAGTAAAAAAAATGCGAAGCGAATGGGAAAGAAATATTTGATTGACACCAATGTAATTATTGATTTTGCTTCAGGCAAATTTTCAACTACCACACTAAAAGAAGTGGCAAAAATTATTGACGAAAATCCAATCATTTCCATCATCAACAAAATTGAATTGTTGGGATTTAAAAAAGTTGCTCCACAAATTTTATTATTTGCCAATCAAGCCAAAATTTTTGGTTTGGATGATGACATTGCCAATTTTACCATTCAAATTAGAAAGCAAATAAAAATTAAGTTGCCCGATGCAATCATTGCTGCTACTGCCATTCAGCATAATTTGGTTTTATTAACAAGCAATATTTCCGACTTTAACAAAATTGATTTTTTAGAAGTTATTCAACCAACGAAATTGTAGAAAAACATTTTCCAAACTGTTCGACACTATTTTTGTTTTCATTTTCAAATCAGCAACATGGCTTACAAAAACCTCCAACATTTTATTTCCGAATTAGAAAAAGCTGGCGAATTAATTCGCATCAAAGAATATGTAAATCCTGTTTTAGAAATTTCTGAAATCACCGATAGAATTTCAAAATCAGAAAATAACAAAGCTTTGTTGTTTGAAAATACTGGAACAAATTTTCCTGTTTTAATAAATTCGATGGGCAGCTATCGCCGTATGTGTATGGCTTTGGGTGTGGATGAATTAGACGATGTAAAAAATGAAATAGAAAGTTTGTTTAAAAACTTGATGAAGCCGAAAGATAATATTTTGGAAAAGTTGGCGATGCTTCCTCAGCTTGGGCAAATTGCATCGTGGATGCCAAAAGTAAAAAATGGCAGAGGCGATTGTCAGGAAATAATTGTTGAACAGCCCGACATCACTGCGATTCCTATTTTAAAATGTTGGCCAAAAGATGGCGGCAATTTTATCACCTTGCCTATCATTCACACCAAAGATCCTAACACCAATGTGAGAAATGTGGGCATGTATCGCATGCAAATTTTCGATAAAAATTTAACGGCGATGCATTGGCACAAACACAAAGTTTCGGCTCGGCATTTCAATGAATATAAATTGCTGGGCAAAAAAATGCCGGTGGCTGTGGCACTCGGCGGCGACCCTGTTTACACTTATGCTGCCACTGCGCCATTGCCCGATAATGTGGATGAATACATGCTTGCAGGTTTTTTGCGAAAGAAAAAAGTGGAGTTGGTGCGTTGCATTTCGCAGCCCGAAATTGAAGTGCCTGCCGATGCCGACATCATCCTCGAAGGTTATGTTGACCCATCGGAAGATTTGATTTGGGAAGGGCCATTTGGCGACCATACAGGTTATTATTCGCTGCCCGATTGGTATCCAAAATTTCACATTACTGCCATCACACACCGCAAGAATGCTGTGTATCCAGCCACTATCGTGGGCATTCCGCCACAAGAAGATGCTTGGATTGGCAAAGCCACCGAGCGCATTTTTTTAGCACCAATTAAAATGACGATGATTCCTGAAATTGAAGATATGGAATTGCCGATGGAAGGTGTGTTTCATAATTTAACGATTGTGAAAATAAAAAAAGAATTTGCAGGGCAAGCGCAAAAAGTGATGAACGCCATGTGGGGCGCAGGACAGATGATGTTCAACAAAATTTTAGTGGTGGTGGATGGTGATGTAAATATTCATGATTATGCGGCTGTGGCAAAATATGTTTCTGAAAATTGTAACCCAGCCAGCGATATTTATTTTAGTCAAGGACCAATGGATGTGCTCGACCACAGTTGCAGCAAAATGGGCTTTGGTGGCAAGATGTGTGTGGATGGAACGAAAAAAATGGAAGAAGAAATTTCCAATTTGAGAATGAGTCAATTTGAGAATTCGAAAATTGATTTCACCATTCACCATTCACTATTCACAGAAATTAAGTCGTACAATTTTGAGTTGTTGAAGAATGGAATTTCGGTCGCCATTTTTTCTGTTGAAAAAAACAAACCAAATTATGTGAAAGATTTGGCGCAAAAAATTTGTGCTTTGGATGAAATGCAAAATGTGAAAACACTAATTTTTGTGGATGCTAACATTGATATAAACTCGATAGCAGACGTACTATGGAGAGCTTGTAATAATGCTGATGCACGAAGAGATATTTATATTTCGGCTGAAAAATTAATTGTAGATGGCACAACCAAAACAAAAGCGTTCGACAATTTTGATAGAGATTGGCCAAACATTTTAGTGCATGATGACGCCACCATAAAAAGTGTTGATGAAAAATGGAGCAGGCTTGGTTTGGGCGATTTTATTCCATCGCCTTCATTAAAATACAAAAGCCAAATGTATGGCTATGAAGCTGTGATTGAATAAAATCAAAAAATCGATTTATATCTGTTTGAAAAATATCTCTTAATTTTGTAAAAAAATATTTCATTATGACCACTGCAACTGCTTATTCATCAAAGCCCAACGCTAATACAGCTGCCAATTTTCTGCCCATCAACGGCACTGATTATATCGAATTGTATGTGGGCAATGCCAAACAATCGGCTTTATACTATCAATACGTTTTTGGCTTCAAACCCATTGCCTATGCAGGTTTGGAAACAGGATGGAGAGATAAAACTTCGTATGTTTTGCAACAAGGAAAATTTCGGTTGGTGCTTACATCAAGTTTAACCCCCGATTCTTTTATTGCCAAACATCACAACAAACACGGCGATGGCGTGCATGTGCTGGCTTTGTGGGTGGATGATGCTGAAAAATCTTACAACGAAACGATGCAACGTGGTGCAAAAAGTTACCTAATTCCAACAACAGAAAAAGATGAGTTTGGCGAAGTGAAATGCAGTGGTATTCACACTTACGGCGATGTAGTGCATATTTTTGTAGAGCGAAAAAATTACAACGGTCCATTTTTACCTGGCTATAAAAAATGGGAAAACAAAGTAGAAAGCCACGATGCTGGCTTGTTGTACGTTGACCATTGTGTGGGTAATGTGGGTTGGAATGAAATGAATACTTGGGTTGATTTTTATCAAAACACAATGGGTTTTTACAATCTTTTGTCGTTCGATGACAAAGATATTTCCACCGAATATTCAGCATTGATGAGTAAAGTAATGAGCAATGGCAATGGTTTCATCAAGTTTCCGATTAATGAACCTGCCGAAGGAAAAAAGAAATCGCAGGTAGAAGAATATTTAGATTTTTATCAAGGACAAGGTGTACAACACATTGCAGTAGCTACTAACGATATTGTGAAAACGGTAACAGACTTGAGTTCAAGAGGTGTTGAATTTTTATCCATCCCCGATTCTTATTATGATGAGTTGACTGAAAGAGTTGGAAAAATTGAAGAAGAAATTGCACCGCTAAAAAAATTAGGCGTTTTGGTTGACCGTGATGATGAAGGATATTTGCTACAAATTTTTACAAAACCAGTGCAAGATAGACCAACTATGTTTTTTGAAATCATCCAACGCAAAGGCGCACAATCCTTTGGCAAAGGCAATTTTAAGG
>CAIQHW010000618.1 GCA_903871715.1 uncultured bacterium | reverse complement strand
TCGCTTTGCTCGGTTTTAACCCCTTCGGGGGTCATAGGTTGGTCGCTAATTAATAAAAGTGCACCGCTAGGAATTTTATTAGCAAAAGCCACCGTAAAAATAGTAGCCGTTTCCATATCAATAGCCCTACAACGAATATCAGTAAGGTATTGCTTAAACTTTTCGTCCCACTCCCACACTCTCCTATTCGTAGTATACACCGTACCCGTCCAATAATCTTGTTCAAAATCTCTAATCGTTGTAGAAATGGCTTTTTGCAAAGCAAAAGAGGGTAGTGCAGGCACTTCGGGCGGCATATAATCGTTGCTTGTTCCCTCACCTCTAATGGCAGCAATGGGCAATACCCATCCACCCAAGCCTGGTCCTTTACGTAAGCCACCACATTTGCCCAAAAACATTACCGCTTTGGGGCGTACTGCGCTTAATAAATCAATCACCGTGGCAGCATTGGCGCTGCCCATGCCAAAATTAATCATGGTAATGCCTTCGCCAGTGGCGGCTTGCATGGCTTTGCCCACGCCTTTTATTTCTGCGCCTGTTTGTTGGGCAAAAAGCTCAATGTAGTTGGTAAAATTGGTCAATAAAATGTATTGGCTAAACTCTTCTAAAGGCATACCTGTGTATCGTGGCAACCAGTTGTTTACAATTTCTTCTTTTGTTTTCATGGGCTAAAATATTTTGAGTGGTTAAAGATATTTTCACGAAAATTGCACCCCGTAAAAGTACAACATGCAATTTCAATTTCAAGCCTACCATTTTAAAACAAGATTAAATAATGGCATATCCGAATTGTGGGATGTAGTACGCAAAAAATATGTAGTCATTACCCCCGAGGAGATGGTAAGGCAACAGCTAATTCAGTTTTTAGTAAACGAAAAAGAAGTTCCACTTTCAAAAATTGCAGTTGAAAAATTAATTGAAGTAAACAATTTAAAGAAACGGTTTGATGTATTGGTATATAATCATGACTTCAAACCCTTGTTGCTGGCAGAATGCAAAGCACCGCAAATAAAACTAAACCACCAAACACTTCATCAAGTAGCCAATTATAATCAAACATTGGCAGTGCCTTATTTATTAATTACCAATGGCATCAACATCCATTTAGCTAAAATAGATGTTGAAAAAAAGCAGTTTGCTTGGATGAATGAAATACCTAACTATGAAAGATGGCATGGTTAAGCTTGAGCAGCAGCTATTGTGTTTTTCCCTTTTGAAATCATAGAACCAATTTCGCTTTTCAACAATGTTGCCAACAACTTACGTACTAAAAACAAGCACGAAAATAATAGCGTTAAAATACCAATTAATAAGGCAAATGTAAAAGAATGCGGTTCTTGAACATTACTAATAAAAGGGGTGTCTAGAATTTTGATAATGGGCTTATCATGTTGATACCTAAAAAGTGCCTGCTCTTGCAAATCAATTAAAGCCAAGTATCTTTTCTCAATTATTTTTTTCTGTTCCAACATATCTTCCAACGGTAGCTGAACAACAGATTTTATCATGTATTTATGTTGGTCGCCAAATTCGGCAGTACTGTATTTAACTGATTCATAAATTTTATTGATAGAATCAGTTCGATGCGAAACATTTAATAAATCTTCTTTTGCTTTTTGAGTATTCGATTCAAAGTTAAATTTAATCAACTCGTTAATAATTACTTGATTTTCATAAGTAGCAAAATCTTCGCTATAGCAGTTGTTTTGCAAGCTCATAAACCCACTTTCATCAAAAATAGCAAAACAACCATCTCTTAATATTTTAGAAGCCTTTCTTATTTTTTCACTGCGCTCCATTTTGCGAAAGTTGGTTTTTGTTTCCCAAGGCATACAAGTTTTATTGTTATCATCCAAAATCCAATCAGCCATTATTTTATATTCAGGATGTTCTTCATTATCGCAAGGCACTGAAGCTACTCTTGTAGTAATAGCTCGGCTGGTTAATATTTTAGATAAAATGCCCAAAGAACCACCCTTTACGTTGGCATCGTTTTGAATCATTTCTAAAGCATTGCCACTAAAAACAGCCTCTTTTTTATCGGGATAAAAAATGGATTTAGCAGTATACTGTGTAGGCTGTAATTTTTTATAAAAGAAAGCCAAAGAAGCCGAAATAGAAACAACAATAAAGATCTTCCACCAATTTTTTTTAATGATGGTTATTGCTGTTGAAAATACTTCATTATAATTTATCCGCTCCATGCTGTTTATTTATTTTTTGCTGTTTATCAATGCAGTAACAGTTAAATAAGATAATAACGACGTACTTATCATAGAGAATAAATAGGCCGACGATTGCAAAATCTGAACAGGCACTTGACTTAAATTTTGTAAAACATTTTTTTCAGGATGAGGAGGGACGTTTAGTGTACTGCCATAATCTACTTTAGGATAAGTAGTAAAGAATAAATAGTTGTGCGCTTTTTTTACAATGCCATTGGCATATTTAACAGTACTTTTTCTTTTCCACGGTCTTTCACCAAAGCCCCCTGCTAAATTGATGTAGTATTTAAAATCTACATTCTCTCTATCAAAGAATACGTTTACTGGCACTTGTACATCGCCTGTGATTTTAATAACCTCATCTAAAACTGGAATGGTTAACTCATCGCCTTCGTTTAAGATGATATCATATTTTGAGCTTGGTCGCTTTATGGCAGTTGCTAAATCAATTAAAATAACGGCACCAATTGATTCTCTTTTAAAGGTAGCTCCTTTTACATTTGCAGTTGGCAAAAGCCCACCCGCACGGCGAATAAGCGATGATATTCTTTCCTTTTCCTCTTTTTTGCTATACAACCCCGGATATTTTACTTGTCCAAGTATGGTTACATTTTTTTGATAACTAAAGTCGGGATTTTTTCTAACAAATACTTCATCATATGGGCGTAGTTCTATTTTTTCTGCTACAGTATCATTTTCTAAAATTGGATCTAATGAATATTGTTTAATGATGGTTTTGATTGGAATATTTTTACGTTTGGCATCCTCAATACTAATGATACTAGATATTTCAACTTGATTATATTCGGCTTCGCCCTTCATACCACCACTGATGTATAATAAATCCTTTAAGGTTCTTTTTCCAGATAAAATATAATTGCCTGGGCTGCGCACTAAACCATTAATAGTCACAAATGGCACATCTTGAAAATCAGAATTACTATAAATCTTTAGGGCATCAAATTGTTTCAACTCTAAATTGTTTTGTTCATAAGCTGCCGAGTCATCTTTTTTAATTACCGAACCTAAATTAATAGGAATGTATTGAATTTGAAAGTCGGGTGCAATGCGTATTACATACGCTCTTTGCAAATAAGCCTCACCTTTTAATCCACCAGCTTTGGTAATTAAATCGGCTACTTTTTCACCATGTTTTAATTCATAAACACCTGGATAGGC
>CAIQHW010000617.1 GCA_903871715.1 uncultured bacterium | reverse complement strand
TTAATGAAAAAGGAATTTTAATTGAGTGCAGTTTTTATCAAAACAATCAATTAGAAGGCAATCGAATTTTGTATGACGATTATGGAAAATTGATGATGATTGAAAGCCATTTACACAACAATTTTCAAGGCAAATATCAATCGTTTTATGCCAATGGAAATCTAAAAGAAAATGGCAATTTCGACAAAAATAAAATGGAAGGACAGTGGCAATATTTTTATGAAAATGGGAAGTTAAAAGAGTTGGTAAATTACGTTGGCGGTGCTGAAAATGGCAACTACAAAGGTTTTTATCCATCAGGTGCGTTAAAATCAGTTGGGTTTTATAAAAATGAAAAAGAAGATAGTTTGTGGCACAACTATTATGAAAATGGAAAACTGATGGAAACTGTTAATTATAAAAATGGTAAAGAAGAAGGCTTAACGCAAATGTTTTCAAAAGACAGCGTTTTGATAAAAGAAATTATTTACCAAAATGGTTTACCATTAGAATATAAAGACTATGTGAATCGTGTTTTTACTAAACATAAATTTGAAAATACCAATTCAAATTCACAATAAAAAACACCTTACATAAACTTTTGAGAAACCAAAAAGTCAAACAGTTTCAAAATTGTTGTTCCATTTTTCATAGTAATTTTACAACAACAATTTAGCTATGTATGAAGCAATTTTTTTTCATCATTACCATTTTATTTTCTGTTTCCTTTTTTTCTTGTAAAAAAAAGGAAACTGCTACAATGCCCACCACTGGCAGCATTACGATTAAAATTGAAAATCAAGTGGATGGTCAAAATGTGGCTTTTAACAATTTAATTTATACCGATGCGGCTGGAAATAAATACTCCATTTCTACTTTGAAATATTATTTAAGCAATTTTGTTTTTACAAAAACTGATGACTCAATTTATTCTGCCAACAACTATAATTTGATTGATGCAAGCTATGTCAGCAAAATTAGTTTTACGTTAAAAAATATTCCAAATGGCAACTACAACAATTTGAAATTGGGTGTTGGAGTTGACCAAAGCCATAACCACAGCGGTGTTCAAAGTGATGATTTAGATCCGATGTATGGCATGATTTGGAGTTGGAACACGGGCTACATTTTTTTTAAGCACGAAGGAAGCTATATTGATACTGCTGGCAAAACACAACCATTGATATTTCATTATGGCACTGATGCAGCATTGGCAACTGCACAAATGCCTATTAGTGTTGATGTTGAGGGTAATGCAAAAACTGTGTACTTAAAATTTAACTTGAATAATTTATACAAATCGCCGTACCAAATTGATTTCAATCAATATAACGACCAGCAATCTACCACTCAAGCCGATTCTATTTGGATTGTAAAATTCAAAGCCAATTTTGCTAATTCTTTTTCATTTGATAAAGCGGAATAAGGCAATGAAAAAGATTTTATTTTTTGCCGCTTTATTTTTTGTGGTTTGGCTTTCGTGCAAAAAAGATGTGCGTATTCAAAGTCAAACTCAAACTCAATCAGGCTTAACGCCATATCTATTTAATATTCCAGCAGGATTGCCACCCATCAATATTCCTGTGAATAATCCAGAAACTGTAGAAGGAATTGCACTAGGTAAAAAACTTTTTTACGACAATATTTTATCGGGCAATGGTACCATGTCGTGTGCCAGTTGTCATCATCAAACCAATGCTTTTGCTGATACAGGCAGATACAGTTTTGGAATTGATGGCATTCACGGTACCCGAAATGCGCCACCTTTATTCAACTTGGCTTTTGCGCAACATTTTTTTTGGGATGGCGGTGCAGCTAGTCTCGAAGATCAGGTAATTGATCCCATCAAAAATCCAATTGAGCTGCATGAAAATTTAGCTATCTTAATTGGCAAACTCAATGCCAATGCGGTTTACCAAGCTTCATTCAAAAAGGTATTTGGCTCGTTGCCCATCACCACAGCCATGGTGATGAAAGCTATTGCGCAATTTGAACGAACTATTTTATCTGGCAATTCAAAATACGATAATTACACTCGTGGGGCTGCAACCCTTACAGTAAGTGAGCAACGGGGCTTAAATTTATTTTTAACAGAAAAAGCCGATTGTTTTCACTGCCATGTTTTAGGAAGCACGTTTACCGACTTTTCTTATCGAAATAATGGATTAGATTCTATTCCAAATGATTCGGGTAGATACAGAATTACTTTAAATGCCGCAGATGTTGGAAAATTTAAAGTGCCAACCTTGCGCAATATCGCTCTCACAGCTCCTTACATGCACGATGGTAGATTTAGAACATTAGAAGAAGTATTGAGCTTTTATAACAATGGTTTTCATAAACCAGCCATAGTCGACAAATTAATTTTGAAAAGAAAATACAATCAATTAAGTGCGCAGGACATAGCTGATTTAACCAATTTCCTAAAAACACTTACGGATGAAAGTGTTTCTAC
>CAIQHW010000616.1 GCA_903871715.1 uncultured bacterium | reverse complement strand
TGCAACGAACACGAAAATTGATAATTAAAACAACCCGGATTTCCCGAATTTTTGATGGCTGTAAAATGATTGGGAACAATTAAAATATCGCCGTAAACAAATAGTTTTTGGTAACTTTTTTTCTCGAAATAAATGATGGTGGTGCCAATAGTTTTTTGTCCATCAACATTTTCCACTTCGCCCAAAGCCTTGAATGAGCCTGCTTTTTCAATTGGATTCTCCATCAATCGAACAGTGGCTTGATGAGCATTTTTCAAAAAAATATTGTAGTAATTTTTCTGTTGAGTGGTATCGTTTAATTGTGTAATTAAAATGCCACAATTCACCAGCATCAATTGAATCAACAAACCATTCAGCCAATAATTTTTGAAAAATATTTTTAGCGAAAATTGTTGAAACAAAAAATAAACGATAGCCACCAAAGCCAATGCTGTGGCTGAAATCCAAGTATTTAAAAACTGAAAATGCAGTTGTAAAAAAATGCCAAAAGCAAATGGCACAATCACTTTTATTAATGGTGCTTCATGAAAAAAAAGTTCTACCTGCGATGGAAGCCGCATGGGATGGACGTTTTAAACTTTATTGAAAAAAACAGGCGAATCATTTTGGTTGATTCGCCTATTTTATTTTTACTAAAATAATCCGTTTAATTCGGCATTTACTTTGTTGATTACTTTGCTTAAATCTTCCTTTTTGTCGGCAAAGTTAATGGTGTCAACCTCAATCACCAAAAGCTTTCCAAGCGTATAGTTCTTTGCCCAATTATCATAATGTTCGTTCAACCGTTTCAAATAATCTAAGCGAATATTGTCTTCATATTCTCTGCCTCGTTTTTCAATTTGATTGACCAAAGTGCCAATGCTGGCTTTTAAATAAATCATCAAATCTGGCGGCTGCACCATCGAATGCAAAGTGTTGAAAAGCGATTGATAATTTTGAAAATCACGAGCCGTCATTAAGCCCATTTCATGAAGGTTTGGCGCAAAAATAAAAGCATCTTCATAAATCGAGCGATCTTGAATTACGGTTTCATCGCCTTTGTGAATATTGATGATTTGCCCAAAGCGGCTGTTTAAAAAAAAGATTTGCAAGTTGAAACTCCATCTCACCATGTCTTCATAAAAATCGTTCAAATATGGGTTGCTGTCTACATCTTCAAAATGCGGTGTCCAACCAAAATTTTTGGCTAATAATTTAGTAAGTGTAGTTTTGCCAGCACCAATGTTTCCAGCAATTGCAATGTGTTTAACAGGTTTTTTGGTTGAGGATTTTTTTGCCACGGCGATGTAATTTTTTTTGAAAATGGAATCCGAAAATACAATTAAAATGAAAATAAAAACAAAATTAATTTCGGCGTACTAATTCTAAATTTGGATTTTCGAGCACCAAGACACAAGCTGCTTCTTTCATGCGCAAACTTAATTCGTAGCCTGCCACTTGAATTGCCATTGGGTCGCCTAAAGGTGCAATTTTAACTACTCGAATTAATTCGCCAGGCAAACAACCCATTTCCATTAATTTAGTGGAAACTGTTTCGTCGGTAAATCGGCTCACAACACCTATTTCGCCTACTTTTAACGTTGATAATTGTTTCAAATTAGTAGATAATTTTTTGTGCAATCTACAATTAAAAATTTGAACAAAAACAGAATTTAATTATTTTATGTAACGTTTGTCGCTTCTGAATTTTGTAGGTGTGGCAGCATCTTTATGC
>CAIQHW010000615.1 GCA_903871715.1 uncultured bacterium | reverse complement strand
AAGCAAGGTATATGGGCATTAGCACTATCGAAGCAGATATTGTTAGTTTAGAACACACTTGCAACGAGCAAAGGAATTTAGAGCAGCTTCCATCTTTAGTAGAAAAAGTAATCGCTATTTTAGTATTGTCCATCACTGAACTTTCAGAAAAAGTAAATACGCTTTAAAAACAAAAATCTATTTTTGGCTTTTCATCAAACCTAACAATTCAATTTTAATTTATGGCACAACAAGAACGCATAATTTTTTTAGTAGACGACGATCCAATGCAATTGCAAATGATGAAAGATTATTTAGATGAACGCTTTGTAATGAAGCTCTATCAATATTCTACAGGTGAAGAAGCATTGGCAAATATAAACTTGAATCCAGAAATTGTAATTTTAGATTACCATTTAATGAGTATAAACAAATCGGCCGAAAATGGGGTAGAGATTTTGAAAAAAATGAAAGAGGCTTGTCCAACAGCAGCAGTTATAATGCTTTCAGGGCAAGATAAAATTTCTGTAGCGGTTGAGTGTATGAAAAATGGTGCTTATGATTATGTGGTAAAAAGTGAAAGTGCCTTTATGCGTCTCGAAAATATTTTCAACAACGTTGGAGAACATATGAAAACCATGCATCAGTTGAAAATTTATAAACTTGGTTTTCGAATATTAATTGGAGTGATTTTGCTTATTGTTATCTTTGCTTTTGTTGCAGTAAAAATGGGTTGGGCAAAAGCATATATGGGCGGGTTTGATTAGTTAAATGCCCTTTTTTTCTCCAATAGTTCTTTCAAAAAATCTTTACCACAATTCATCCAAGCATCCAAAATGCTTAATCCTGAAATGAGCTCCCCATGCAGTTGCGGATAAGTTGGATGCTGAAATGCAGTGTAGATAATACTTACATCGTTTTCTGAAAAAAGTTTTTCATCGTTATATTTTTTTGCACCATTGCCCGATAAATAAATTTGGCAATGAAATCTTTTGCACAAATCAATCAGTCGCCTATTTTTTTCATCGCTGATATTTTCAATTTCAGATGCAATAAAAATTTGTGCTTTAATTTTCAATTCTAAACAAATTTGCTGGATAATATTAGTATTGTAAGCTGCTAAATTTTCAAATTGCTGATGCAATAATGGATGAAAAAACTCCAAGGCTTCATTTTTGTAAGGTGCTTTGGCGTAAGCCATTTCAAGCGTTCGCCATTGTTTTTTTAGCCAAGGCTGTTTCCAATCAATTTGCTGTTGATTGATATTCTTCATTTCTGATTTTCTGATTGGAACTGTAAAAAATAATTCACCACTTTGTGTTTTTATCTTCACACGATTGGTGATAGAATTAGCATTACCAACTTGATATTCCACATTATCTAAAATAACGAAAACATCAGATTGTGCAATTTTTGAAAAATAACCCAACCAAGGCATAAAGTTGGGTTGATGAATAGAGCAGATTTTGTTCACCAATTTTGTTTTAAAAATTAATCCAACGAATTACTTCAAATGCTTCAGCGTAATGCACGCCCACTTGTGTGCCACGTGTGTAGGCTAACGATTTTACAAATTCATCGCTGTAATAATCTCGATGGGATTGACTTTCATAACATTTCACAGCTTCAATTTTTCTTTTTACTTGCGATTCGGAAAGTACAGTATGAAAATTTGTAGTCATCGTAAAATTGTTCCAAGGTAATTCATAACCTAGCATTTTTGTGGTTTTAAAAGCACGTTTTCCTTCGTTATGAATAGCTTGATGGTCTTGATGAATATCGTTTGAATTAGGCATCAGCACTAATGTTGGTGAAAATTGCTTTCTTAATTTCACCATATCCTCTAAAATGTTTTGTCGATTTTCTGAAAAATAGCGCACTTTATAATTGAGCAAAACCAAATTTTTGATGCCCATTTTTTCAGCAGATTTTTTAGCTTCCTTT
>CAIQHW010000614.1 GCA_903871715.1 uncultured bacterium | reverse complement strand
TTTTTCACAATGGCATAAGGCAAGCGGCTGTTGAGCGGCGTTGTAGTTTCGTTTTGCGGCAGATGCACTGGTTCGCCATACACTTCAGATGATGAAGAGTAAAACACTCTTTTTACACCTGTATTTTTTGAAAGCGTCAATACATTTTTAATACCATCAATATCGTTTAAAACACTCACTGGGTTTTCTAAAGTGCGCAAAACGCCCACCACTGCTGCATAATGGAACACATAATCAAAACGATATGATAACATCACACTACTAATATCAGCCCAATTATTTGCATCGCACTTGATGAATTTGTAATTGGCAGGATTGTTTTTTGGCAAATTTCTTTTTTCGCCTGTATGAAAATTATCAACTGCTACTACAAAATTATCGTTACTTTCAATCAATCTATCAGCTAGAGAACTCGGTATAAAGCCAGCTCCGCCGGTTATCAATATTTTTCGTATGTAGGTATTGTGCATGTATTTAAAAGTTTTTCTTGAGTTTTTTTATTTACAAAAATATTCTTTTTTCATTTTCGTTGAGAGTTATTTTTAAAACAAGCTGTTTTTTATTCCCCAAACAACCCATCCACAAAGGCTTTGGCATCAAACACTTGTAGGTCTTCCATTTTTTCACCTACACCAATATAGCGCACAGGAATATTGAATTGATGTGCAATTGCCAACACCACACCGCCTTTTGCAGTGCCATCTAATTTGGTGAGCACAATGCCTGTAACATCGGTGGCTGCTGTAAAATGTTTGGCTTGTTCAATCGCATTTTGCCCAGTGCTTGCATCCAACACCAACAATACTTCATGCGGCACATCAGGCTTTATTTTTTGCATCACTCGTTTGATTTTAGTGAGCTCATTCATCAATCCTATTTTGTTGTGCAGTCTGCCAGCGGTATCAATTATCACAATATCTTTTTTATTTGCCACAGCACTTTGAACCGTGTCAAACGCAACAGCACTGGGGTCTGCACCTTGTTGCTGTTTAATAATATCCACCCCAACTCTTGTTGCCCAAATATTTAATTGCTCTACAGCCGCCGCTCGAAAAGTATCGCCAGCGCCCAACACCACACTCTTTCCAGCCGATTTAAATTTGTTTGCCAACTTACCAATGCTTGTAGTTTTGCCCACTCCATTTACACCCACCACCATAATCACATAAGGCGATGGCGTTTGCAGTAAAGTATCTTCAATAGTGGGTTTGCTGGCGAAGATGGCGTAAATTTCTTCTTTCAAAATGGTGTTCAATTCGTCCGTACTCACATATTTATCACGAGCCACACGAGCCTGAATTTTATCAATAATTTTCATAGTAGTATCAATGCCCACATCGGCACCCACCAACACTTCTTCTAAATTATTCAACACTTCATCATCGATAGAACTCTTGCCCACAATGGCTTTCGACATTTTTTCAAAAAAACTGTCTTTCGTTTTTTCCAAGCCTTTGGTTAAATCTTCGGTGTTTTCTTTCTTTCCTTTAAAAAAATCAAAAAAGCCCATTTTCGGTTTTGGTTTTATTTTTTCAACAAAAAAATCAGCT
>CAIQHW010000613.1 GCA_903871715.1 uncultured bacterium | reverse complement strand
TTATTTTCATCAAACTCGATTTTTTGTTGTTGAGGAAAATCAACATCAGAAAATCTATTAGCAACTGAATTTGAATTTTCAATGTTGTTGTTTTCATTACCTAATGGCATTTGACGATTTGATGAGTTATTATTTAAAACAAACGTATTGGGTCGTTTATAACCTGTATTAGAACCACTTATTAAATCAACAGGATACGGAGAAGCAAGTGCAATCATAGCAAAATTCATAGTTAGATAAGAACTTGTACTTTGATTTGCGCCAGCTATTAAAGTAATAGGAAGAAAAACAAAGCCAAAACAACCACTCAAAGATTCATCTAAATAAGAAAGAGTTGTTCTCTTTTTTTCAAAAGTATAATTTAAAGATTCAAATCCTTCTTTTTCCAATCTGATTGTTGGTGAATTTATTTTTCTTTTTAGTGAAATGATGCATGGTGTTAATAGCCCCGAAAATTTGCTATCTATGAAAACCTTTGCTCCTAAAGGCTCTGAATTGATATTAACCTTTTGAGAAGGTCCTTCAATAATTGTTGCACAAGAATAAAAAAACAAGATAAAAATAAAAAAGTATGGCCCTCTCATAATCATAGCTTGTTAATTGTAATTTGCGATAAAGTAATCTTTCTATCAGACGGAGTTATTGAATAAATCCACGAAAAAATATTTTCCTCTTCAATCTTTTGTTCCTTATCCATTTTAACGAATGGGATTTGTTCTTTTGTAAGTACAAAAATTAATCGTACAGTTTCGTAGTTGTTTTTGTCCGTGTGCATTTGATAATTTAGAATATTGGTTGTTGGATAAAGATATTTTTTACCTCCTTCTAATTGAATTCCATTTTCGTAAGAATTAGGATACATTAATGTAGCCTCTGTTTCTGAAATGTTGAAAACGTATAAATAACTACTCAAAGACGGTGTAATTGAAAATTGAAGATTTTCGTCATTATTATAACTTGCCTTTATGCCTTCCATATTGAAATCAAATTTCGGGTCTGGTTTCGTTGAGTATTTTATTATTACTGCATCAATATTAACTTCATACAATATTTCATTCTGGTTGTTTACAAAGTATCGCTCCTTATTTATTCTATAAGATTGAACAATCCCTTCGATTTCAGATAACACATTTGAGTTGAAAAATTGTTTAAAGTCATTGTTTGATTGGTTCGTGAATAATGATTGGTATGAGCTAATGTGTTCTTCTATACCAGCCGCTTTTAAAGCATTTATTTTTGCAGTATTTAGGGCTTCTTTCTTTGCTTGATTTGGGCTTATATCACCACTAATAAAGGATGATGCAGAAATGTTATGAACTGTTAATGTTTTATCCTTTGCAAAACCAATATTACTGTATACAAACAATAAGACCGTAAGCAAAAATTTACTTCGATTCTTGCTTTTGCATTTCAATATTAAAAATTTCTTCAAATTGTTTTTTATCATAGTCAAGTTGAATTTTTGCATTTTGTGATGCCTTATTATTTATTCCATCAAGAATTGTTTTTTTAGAAATTTCTATCACAACCCAATAGCTGTATGAATCGTCTTTTTCTTTGAATATTTTTTCATTTTCAATATTCACATTATTTAAGTTCTGACTTACAACCTCTCTAACATTTTCTTCAAATTTATTTTCATATTCCTGTGTGTTTGATATAGTTCTTTGGTTTGTGTATTGGTCAGTTACTTTTTTTATCGTTGAATTAATATTGCTTGCCAATTCTGATTTTGCATTGAGAAGTGCAATTTTCTTTGC
>CAIQHW010000612.1 GCA_903871715.1 uncultured bacterium | reverse complement strand
GGTGCTAAATGTTGTAATAAAAATTTGTGCTTCAAAAATTATTTACGTTTCAAATTTTGTTGCTTCTCACTACACTTTCAAAATTGAAAATTGTATCATAGCAAATTCAATTGAAAAAGATTTTATAGAACAATCAAAACTTTTTAAAAGGGAAAAAACTGAATTAAAAAATGTATTGATGATGTGTTCGTTAAAAGGATACAAAGGTATCAATGAGTTCTTAAAATTAGCCGAAGCCAATCCGCATTTAAAGTTTGAATTGGTTATAAATGCAAGCCAAAAAAAAATAGATGAGTATTTTACTTCAAAAGAAATCACAACCAATCTCACCCTCTTTCCAAAGCAAAATAATGTACATCCTTTTTATCAAAAAGCAGATGTGGTGCTGAATTTAACACGAGTTGATTTGGCTAACGAAACGTTTGGTCTCACCGTGATTGAAGCCATGGCTTATGGTTTGCCAGTGATTGTGCCACCGATTGGCGGCATTGCAGAATTGGTGCAAAATGGAGTAAATGGTTTTAAAGTGGACAGCAGAAACACAGCTGAATTAAGTAAAAAACTGAACCAAATTTTTGAACCAGAAATGTATAAAAACATGTTGGCAGCGCAATTAAAATTTGAAACTCAATTTGAAGAAGAAAATTTTATTCAACAGAATTTAGCATTCATCACCAAGTAAATTGTAAATGAACAAGCAACTCTCTTTTGCCACAAATTATACCACAGTAAAGCGTTTTCAGCCTTACACTTTTAAAAATCAACTTCGTGATGCAGTAATAAACTGTGCTGCACCAATTAGTTCGTTGTTGGGAATTGATACAATTTTGATGCAAAAAAATCGAGTGCAATTTTTGTTTTTGCATCATTTATTTGATGATGAAATTGCACCTTTCAAAAAATTATTAACCCAACTTTCAAAAGAACATACTTTCATTAATTATTCCGAATCAGTCAACAGAATTAAGACAGGAAGCATTGATAAATCATACATTTGTTTTAGCTCGGACGATGGTTATAAAAGCAATACAACACTTGCAAAAGTATTTGCTGAATTTGGAATTAATGCTTGTTTTTTTCTTTGTCCATCAGTGATTGGTGAAACAAATTTGGAAGTGATTTCAAAATATGCCAACAACAATTTACGCTTTGCTATACCGATTAAATTTATGAATTGGAACGAAGTGGAAATGATTCAAAAATTAGGTCACGAAATTGGTTCGCATACAAATACACACATTGATGTAAGCCAACAAAATTTTGAAAAAATTGCAGAAGAATTTTCTGTTTCAAAACATGAAATTGAAAAAAATTGCGGCGCAACAAAACATTTAGCTTTGCCTTTCGGCAGATTTTCTTCGTTTAAAAGTGAATGGTGGAAAATATCTGCCGATGTAGGTTTTGAGTCGTGTGCCAGTGCTTTAAATGGTTGTCATATTGCTTCAACTCAGCCTATAAAAACGGAGGAATTATTCATTCGTCGAAATTTAATTCTGCCCAATCAATGGACACTTCGTCACCAATTATTTTATTTGCAATACAATTCGTTCATGGCAAGATCATCGAATAATTTTTTGCCACAAGCGTTTTAGTTTTAACAATCTATTTTTATTTTGAGTTTTCGATTGGTGCAAAATCTTTGTTGCTTTGCACTTCATTTTATAAAAAAACAATGGTAAATTTTTCTTCCATTAATGCCATCATTTTCGATTTGGGTGGCGTTTTGTTCGATATTAATTATCAAAATACCGCCGATGCTTTTGCCAAATTGGGTATGAATAATTTTGTATCAGCATATTCACAAGCCCAGCAAAATCAATTGTTTGATGAATTTGAAAAGGGAAATGTGAGCAATGAAATTTTTAGAAATTTTATTCGTGAAAATATTTCGCACCAATTATTGGATGAAGAAATTGATGCAGCTTGGTGCGCAATGTTGATAGGCATGGAACCGATAAAATTTGAAACACTAAAAAAAGTGGGCGCACATTTTCCCATTTTTTTGTTGAGCAATACTAATGCGATTCATTTGCCAAAAGTGCATGAAATGATTGCTCAAAAAACGCCTGAAAATTCTTTAGAAAAAAGTTTTCTGCATTGTTATTTTTCCAACCAGATACATTTACGAAAGCCTGATGCTGCTGCATTTGAAATCATTCTTCAAGAAAATAATTTACAACCCGAAAACACTTTGTTTTTAGATGATTCAATACAACACATTGTGGGCGCACAAAAAATTAGATTGCAAGCCATTCACATCACATCCGAAATGAACACCGAAAAAATTTTCGCACCATTTCTTTAATTAACTTTGCAAAAATGGAACACAAAAATAATTTCGTAGTTATCATGGCGGGTGGGATTGGTAGCCGCTTTTGGCCCGTAAGTCGTAATGCTTTTCCAAAACAGTTTTTAGATTTTTTGGGCACAGGAAAATCGTTGTTACAATTAACTTATGAACGGTTTCAATCGGTTTGCCCGCCCGAAAATATTTACATTGTAACCAACGAACAATATGCTGGCATTGTAAAAGAACAGCTGCCACAAATGCAAGATGAGCAAGTATTACAAGAACCTTTACGAAAAAATACTGCGCCGTGCATTGCTTATGCAGCGTTTAAAATTTTCTTAAAAAATCCGAAAGCAAATATCATCATTGCTGCTTCTGACCATTTTATTTTAAAGGAAAATGTATACATTGAAGTATTGCGAAAAGGTTTGGATTATGTTTCGAAAAATAATCACTTGGTTACACTAGGCATCGAGCCAAGCCGCCCTGATACAGGTTATGGCTACATTCAATATTTAGAAGACAATGAAAATGGTGTTCATAAAGTGAAAACTTTTTTTGAAAAACCTGATAAAGAATTAGCCGAGCAGTTTATAAAAACTGGTGAGTTTCTTTGGAACAGCGGCATGTTTATTTTCAATGCAAAAACAATTGTGAAAGCATTTGAAGCCCATTTGCCCGAAGTATTTGAAGCATTTGCTGGCTATGAAAAGAAGTTACATACTGCTGATGAAAAAAAGTTTGTGGAAAATGCCTACACCTTATGCACCAACGTTTCCATTGATGTAGGTGTGATGGAAAAATCGAGCAATGTTCGCGTTATTCCATCCAATTTTGGTTGGAGCGATGTAGGCACTTGGGCTTCGTTATATGAATTAACGCCACATGATTACCATGGCAATTCGGTAGCAGGAAAAAATGTGATGACGTATGATGCACACAATAATATTATTCATGCTTCTGATAAAAAATTGGTAGTGGTGCAAGGTTTAGAAAATTATATTGTGGTGGATACACCTGATGCTTTGTTGATTTGTGATAAAAATAATGAACAAAAAATTAAAGATTTTACTGCCGATATTAAACGTATGAAAGGCGACAAGTTTTTATAAATTTTAATGAAAAAAAAATCATTTTTTTTTGTTTCAGTTTTTCTTTTTGTGATGGCATTTTGCAGTTGCGAAAATGATATGGCAACGATAAAAAAAATTGCTTCGCTGAAAGAATTTAATGTAGAAACGGTGAAAGATGTTTGCACCATTTACAGTGATAAAGGATTAGTGAAAGCGCAGCTAAAAGCCCCATTGGTACTGGAATACAACGTAAAAGAACCTTACAAAGAATTACCCAACGGAGTGTTGGTTTTGTTTTATAATGCCGAAAAAAAAGAAGATGGAAGATTGAAATCGAAGTACGGCATCAGCTACGATTTTAAAAATATTATTGTGGTAAAAAATGATGTAGAAGTGGTGAATGTGAAAGGTGAAAAATTGAACACCGACGAATTAACTTGGGACACCAAAGCCCACATTTTATTTACCGACAAGCCAGTAAAAATTACCACTGGAAAAGAAATTTTATTCGGCGATGGATTAACTGCCAAAGAAGATTTCTCGGAGTATAAAATCAAGCATTTAACTGGTACAGTGAAAGTGAAAAACGATTTATAACAACTCCATTTCTTTCACATTTTTTTCCATCAATTCTACCCATTTTAAAGTAGCAGGGCAACGATGAATATTTTCGGTATAAACGTGGGTATAATCTAAAACATCTTTTTTCTTAAAATGTGGAAAGCCGCTACAGTCAGCTGGTCTGACAGCATAAATGCTGCACTTGTTATCTTTTTTTAAAAACTGACAAGGCTGAATTTTGTTTACAATATCACCATTATCTTTATCTGTTTCACACCATTTATCATAGTATTCTTGGTATGTCACGCCCAAATGTTTTGCAATTCTATTGATGTCAGTTTTGGTATAAGTCGGCGTCATTTTAGTACAGCAATGAGCACATTCCAAGCAGTCAATATCTTTCCAAACTTCGGTATCCATTTTCTTTGCCAAAGTATCCATTCCTTTCGGAGCCTTACGCTGCAAGCGTTTCATAAACTTAATCAAATCTTTGCGCTTTTTATAAGCTCTATTTTTAAAACTTTTTAAATTCATTTTTGGATAGTGGCTATTTTATTCATTTTTAAGGAATGACACGTCAATTCTAGTGAACTTCCGAACCTTTAAAAGTGTAAAGATATTGATTTGAAAAGAAAAAAGTTTGAAGCACGAAAACTTATGAGTGTTTAAAATTGTCACTTTCATAACCGCTCACATCGCCCCACAATTTTAAGATGTCAATTTTATTGCTTCGGCTGATAACGCCAGGGTTGATTCCTGCTACGTTTTCGGGAATTGGCAAATTCATTTTGTGATAATAATCTACCCAAGTTTTTAAATATTGGTGCGTTGTTGGGTCTTTAAAAGTCATGGGCTGCAAACTAAAAAATGCAGTATCGTTGTTTGCTTTTTTAAAACAATCGTATAGCAATTCGCTGCAATAATATTTTTGATTGTTGGGTAAAAAAGCATCATCATAAGGCATTCCAATAAATGATTGAGCAGCCCGAACAGCTTTATCAGCAAGACTTTGAAACATCGGCTTCAATCTACCCACCAACACTTTTGGTTTGCCATCTGCAGTTTTTATGCGATTAAGAAAAACAGTGATGGGAGTTTTTTTTACATCGCCATAAGCTTCAATCACAAAAGTTTGGTGCAGTGAATCAATCATTACAATTCCTACATGGCTTAGCTTTGCGCCGTTGATGCCTTGTGTAACTTGTTCGATAGCATCGCACAAATCGCCACAATCCAAATCCTGAAAAATAATATCGCCGTTGTGCAACAAAATGGTATCACTTAAATAATTGTTGCCAAATGCAGTACCATTGCGCTGTTTGTGATGACAACACATAAAACTGAAACAGAAAAATAGTAGAGGAAAATATTTCAATGATGAGGTTGGCAATTTAAAATTATTAAAAGCTTCTAAGCGATTTTTATTCATGGAATTATTTAACTCTTAGTTTTTGATATTTTGATTTACCCATTCTTCCATCAGCAACTTCGATAAATATAATTGCTTCTTGAGTTAGCTTAAACACGATGAAGGAATTGTTTTTGTAAATTTTATAACGATACAATCTCTGTTTCGTTTTTAAATACTTAAACTCTTTGTAGATGAAAGGAAACTGACTGATTAATTCTATTTCAGAAAATAAATCTTCTGCAAATGCAATTGCATTTTGGGGAGAACTTTCAAAAATGTAATCTTGGAAATGATTGACCGAGGCAACAAATCGGGGAAGAATTTTTACAACCCTTTGTCTTTTTTCCATTGGGCTTGATTGTTTTTAAAATCAGCAATAGAAAGGTATTCAGCCTTTTCATCAGCAACGATGGATTGTTGATATTCACTTAAAGTGTAGCCAGTTTTCTCTTTAAATTCTTTTTCCAATTCATTGCTTACCACAAAACCAAAATTATTTTCACTCTCCAATTCAATATGATGTTGTTTGGCAAATTGTAGCAACAAATTTTCTTGTTGCAAATTTTTTACTGAAAAAGAAATTGATTTCATGCTCATTTTTTTTCAAAATTAAACAGAATTGTATGGCAGACAAAATGTTTTTTTGCCTACTAAAAAAAACACACAAACTTCAATAAATCGCCAACACCCCATCACTAAAAGCTTCTAAGCGGTTTTTGTTCATTGATGATTCAAGAAAAATTTTGCAAATACAAAGAATAAAACAGTTACTAAAATATCTATTGCGCCGATTATCATTAAAATTTTATCCTTGTATTTAGTTGCTCCATTAACAACCAATACAATTCCTATAATAAAACCCCAACCAGGTATCAAACCTGCAACACCCCACCAATAAATTGGTTTGAATTTCTTTTGAGGAAGTAAAGATTTGGCTTTTACACTTTCGGAATGCACAAGAGCAACTGACATAATAGAATTACTTCCTTTTTCAAAAAATCTTTTTGGTAAAATATGCAATTCGCTAGCAGTTGTTGTGAAATACATGTTGTAATCATAGTTTTCACATACATCAATATTTTTCCACTCCATCATTTTGTCGTCAACTAAAATTCCGTTTTCCAAAAAACTATATTTTCTTTTGTCAAAAAGATTTGCAAGAACTTTTGAATCAATTTTTTTAATTGCGGAATTATATGGTTGGTAAAATCTAAAATATGCCATCAAACCAGCAACAACAATGAAAATTGGTAAGACAGCAACGATGTTGAAACTATTTTGGAAAAAGGTAAAAATCACAACATTTGAAATGATTAATGTAAATATCATTGATGCAAAAACTGCAAACAATACTCTGTTGCTCAAATTTCTTTTGAAATAAAAGAATTTATAAAATTCTTTGTAGTCATCAATCGTGTTTTGTACTTCTATTTCCATTTTATTCTGATTTATTTGGTTTCACAATTTTCTCATCTTCTAATTTTCTAATCAACTAATCATGCCCACAACTATACTCACTCTCCAGCTCTTTGGTAGCGGCTTGTGAGGCTTCGCCATCTTTTTTGGCTTGCAACATTTTTGCAATTAATCTGGCTCGTTCGGTTTTAATCCATTCTCGTTTTTGTACGTCTTGTTGTTTGTCGTAATAGCAAATTCCATCCACAAAAGTTTTTTCCACTACTGCATAAACGCTTAACGGATGAGCACTCCACAACACCACATCAGCATCTTTGCCCACTGCAATGCTGCCCACATATTTTTCCACATGCAACATTTTTGCAGGATTCATCGTGCATAATTTCATGGCTTGTGTTTCCGATAAATCGCCATACTTCATGCTTTTCGCCGCTTCATGATTTAATCGTCTGCCCATTTCAGCATCATCGCTGTTCACCGCCACATTCAATCCCACTTTTGTCATCAACGCAGCGTTGTACGGAATGGCTTCCATCACTTCAAATTTATAAGCCCACCAATCGCTAAATGTAGATGCACCGCTGATTCCATGCGCTTTCATTTTATCGGCAACTTTGTAACCTTCCAGAATATGTGTGAACGTATTCACTTTAAAATGAAACGAATCCGCCACATGCATCAGCATATTAATTTCACTTTGCTGATAACTATGACAAGTGATGAAACGCTTGCTGTGTAATATTTCTACGAGTGCATCCAATTCCAAATCTCTTCTCCAAATTTTTTGATTTTGAATTTTTGATTTTGAATTTTCTTGTTGTGATGCTTCATATTCTTTCGCTCTTGTAAACGCATTCATATACACTTGTTCAACGCCCATACGGGTTTGCGGAAAACGTGTGATGCTGTTATCGCCCCAATTTGCTTGCTTCACATTTTCGCCCAATGCAAATTTGATAAACCCCGGAGCACCAGCAAATTTCATATTTTCAGGTGATTGACCCCAACGCAATTTGATTAACTGCGTTTGTCCGCCAATCGCGTTGGCAGAACCATGCAACAAATGTGCAGCTGTAACGCCACCACTTAATTGTCGGTAAATATTGATGTCTTCGCTGTTCACCACATCACCAATTCTCACTTCGCTGGTTACACTTTGTGTGCCTTCATTCACACCACCGTTGATGGCTATGTGTGAGTGTTCATCGATGATTCCTGGAGAAAGATATTTTCCAGCGCCGTCAATTCTTAATTGCATTCCATCGCTTTCCAATCCTTTTCCAATTCGAGTAATTTTTCCATTCACAAATTCAACATCAACATCTTTGAGAATACTATCAGT
>CAIQHW010000611.1 GCA_903871715.1 uncultured bacterium | reverse complement strand
TGGGAATATGATACCTTAAAAAATAAATGGACGCTAAAAGATACCCTACCCAGTACCACTCGAGTATCTGCAATTGGTTTTAGTATCAATGGTAAAGGCTATTTAGGCACGGGTTTTAATGGTAATTCAAATGCTGGCAACGGTGCCTACTTGAGCGACTTTTGGGAATATACGCCCTGCAACAGCACTCATGGTGTTATCTATAAAGGCATTTGTGCTGGCAAATCATTTGTGTTCAACAACAAATCTTATAGCACACCAGGTGTTTATCCCGATACCTTGGTCAGCTATAGAAACTGCGATTCGTTTGTTACCCTTCATTTATCTACTGTTTATTCAACAAGTAGTAGTATTTATTTAACCATTTGCAACAATAATCCTATCTTTTTTCACCATCAAATCATAGCCAATAGCGGTATATATCACGATACTATTCCAAATCATAATGGCTGCGATTCATTTATCACCCTTCATTTAACTGCAAAGCCAACTGGCAGTTATTCCTTTAGCAAAACTATTTGCAATAATCAACCTTATACCTTTCATCATCAAGTGCTCGACTCAACAGGCATTTATTATGATACGCTTATCAATTATTTAGGCTGCGATTCTATCATTACCCTTCATTTAACCGCCTATGCCATTAGCCAAACAAATTTAACAACCAGCATTTGCAACCACCAAACCTTTACCTTGCCTAATGGGAAAATAGTAAGTGGGGCAGGCACTTATAAAGATACATTAACTAATTTCAAAGGCTGCGATTCTATTATTAGTATTCAGCTGTCGGTCTTAACTACCAGTTCAAAGGCTATAAGTGCTATTATTTGCAGCAATCAATCCTACGCTTTAGGAACACATAGTTATCACCAAAGTGGCAATTATAAAGATACCATGCTGAATTATTTAGGTTGCGATTCTATCATCAGCCTTCACTTAACAGTAGTAAACAGTAGCACCAACTCATTTGCAGTAACCATTTGTGATAATTTTCCCTATCATTTCAATGGGCGTTATTTGTTTTTAAGTGGTACTTATAAAGATACACTAATCAATTATGTAGGCTGCGATTCGTTTATCATACTTCAATTAACTGCCAAAAAAACGAGCATGGTCAATAAGTGGGTAACTATTTGTAGCAATCAACCATATCTTTTCAACGGAAATTATCTAACTACTACTGGCGTTTATCAAGATACACTCCTCAACTATTTAGGCTGCGACAGCATCACTACTTTGCATTTAACAGTAAAAAAAGTAAGCAGCCGCACTATTTATCAAACTATTTGTAACAATCAATCCATCCTATTTAATGGGTATATTTTAACCCAATCGGGCATTTATCAAGATACGCTGACTAATCACAATGGTTGCGATTCGTTTATCACCCTACATCTTACTGTAAAGCCTATTAGCACCAACATTATTCATCAAACTATTTGTAGCAATCAATCCTTTCATTTTCAAAATAAAGTATTAACTCACAGTGGCAATTATCAAGATACAATGGTCAATTATTTAGGCTGCGATAGTATCATTACACTTTATTTAACCGTTAAGCCCATTTCACAAACCACTCTATCTCCTACTCGATGCAAAAACAATCCTTATTATTTTCGTCACCAATGGTTAGATAGCAGTGGCAATTATTATGATACACTACTAAATTATGTAGGCTGCGATAGTATCATTACTTTGCATTTAACTGTGCACACCATTAGCAAAACGATTATCCATGCTAATATTTGCAACCCACAAACTTTTATATTTCATCAACATACGCTAAATAGTAGTGGCATTTATTACGATACCCTAACTAATTATTTGGGCTGCGATTCGTTTATTACCCTGCATTTGCAAGTGGGGCATGCTTCGGCTGCTATCATTTATCGAGATGTGTGTAGCAATCGCCCTTTTCATTTTGCTCAATTGGTAATAGATACCACAGGGATTTATTATGATACCATAGCCAACTATATGGGGTGCGATTCCACTATCACCTTGCAGGTAAACATGTATCCACAAAAACCACTTATAGTCAACCATATTGGCACCTTAACCTTATATGGCACAGGCTATGATAAAACTCAATGGATAAATTGCGATACCAAAGCCATTGTATCCAATGCCAACCCTTATGTAGCTGATGTATCAGGCAATTATGCTGCCATTGTAAGCCAAGGGAATTGTAGCGATACCAGTGCTTGCTTAGAAGTAAATATCAATTGCAGCCTGCAAGCTCAACCCAATGCTGCGCATGAGCAAATGACTATTTGGGTGCAATGTGCCGATAACGATTTTGATATTTTATTAACCGATGTACTGGGCAGAGCCGTGCTTAAAAGCCATATAGTTAGCCAAAAACAATTTACTTTGAATAGGCATGGGTTGGCAAAAGGCGTTTATTTCTTGTACCTAACCAATACACACTATGTAAAAATGGTAAAGAAAGTGGTATGGGAATAAAGATTATCAAAACAAATAAACCAAAATTTTCAAAACGATGGATTTTATTATCTTTTTTCTTTATAAAAAAGAAACAAAAAATCAAGACCGAATTTTATTTACTTTTTGCCTTGATGCAAAAAGTAACAAAAAAATCAAGCCTATGAAAAGAAAAATGCAAAAGCTACGTGATGATTTTTAGAAGCGAAATCATGCTTAGTAATAGGATGGAGTGTTTAATTTTAAGTATTTGCTGCTAATCAAAAGTGATTTCGCTGGCGCAAGCCCACCGCACAAAATCATCACTTGTTTTGCTTGATTTTTCTTTTCAAGGGCAAGCTACATTCATCGTTCATCATTCATCATTCATCATTTATCATTTATCATTTATCGTTCATCATTCATTATTTATCATTCAAAAAAAATCCACCGCCTTTTTCAAAACGATGGATTTTTTTCAATAAGCAAATGAGCAGATTATCGCATTAGCTAATTGCTCACGTTACCACAATACTCATTGGGTCGCTCCAATCTTGTTGCACCCCACCAACAATTAAAGCAAAGCGCACCCACACTTTTTTGCCCAAAGCTAAACCACTTAAAGTAGCTTTGCATTTTTTACCTACCGAAGCCTGCGACCAAACCAAGGCTGTGGCTGGTGCCACAGGGTCGGGGCTGGTTTGAAACAAATACACCGCTCCTTTTGTAGCTTTCACTTTTGCATCCACATTGCCACTAATAGCATTGTTTTTTAATGCAAAAGTGGGAATGGTTTTACCACCTTTGTTTTTAGCCTTCATGCCAGCCGCAGCAATAATAGCTGCCCCATTATTGGGGTCGGCATTAGCTCGGTCCTCAACATAATGCCCCAACTCGGTAAAAGCCGTGTCGTAAGCTGCTTCGGCTGTTTTCAAAGCCAAGGTAAACACTTTGCCACCACCTCGTGCATTTTCGTAAGCCGTTTCTAAAGTGTTGATAAGCGGTGTAATACTTGCCAAAGTTGGATGTGGCAATGGGTTAGGCGCTAAAAAATAAGCACTCAAGCCCATTTTTGAAACAATGGTTCTGCCGTTTTCTACTTTAAACGGCACTGTTTGAGCATGTAAGCCCAAGTTTACTTGAAATTTCATAAAATAAATGTTTTGTTGTGAAATAATATAACATTCTCTACGCTACTAAAAAGGCTGAAATAGGCTATGAACATGTTTTTTAGAGCAATGTAGCTGTTCATTTTTGCCATTTATTTGTTCATGGAAAATATAAACACGTTTATGGCTCACTTTTAGTTGTTTATGGCAAACATTTACTTGTTATTTTTCGTTATAAATCTCTTCATTACTACTATTAACAAGTTTTTTGCGGCAGTAAACTTTTTAATAGCTGCTATTTATTTGTTCATTGTTGCCATTAACTTATTCATTGCGCACATAAATAAGTTAATCGTTTCAAAAAACAAGTAAACAGCACCAATAAACCATTACATTGCTTCTATTAACTTGTTCATCGCTTTTTTCAGTTTTTTCAGTGCTTCAAAGAACATTTGTCGGGGTAAAGTTTTACTACAAATTGTTTTTAAAACAAGTGAATTTGTACGTATAACCAATAAAACTGTGTAAAATATCATTAATTAATGACGAAATAAATGTAGAGCCACACCATTGTGTGGCTTAAAATAAAGAGCCGCTCAATGAAAATAT
>CAIQHW010000610.1 GCA_903871715.1 uncultured bacterium | reverse complement strand
TAAATGCCCATGCCACCAATCATCAACAAGGCTTGTTCTTTGTGTTTGCCACAAAATGAACAATCAATTTGGTCTTGTTTTTTAGCCATTTTTATTTTTTTGCAAAGTTAATATTAAATGCAATAGGCAAATTTATTTTACAAATTTCCCTTAAAATAAGTCGTAATTTTTTTCAGTAAATGAATGCGGTCTTTGCCAATCACATTGTGCAAATGACCTGGATAAACGAAATAATCAATAGGCTTATCTTTTTCAACACACTTCTTTAAATACATCAACGAATGTTGCCAAACCACCACATCATCGCTGGTTCCATGAATCATTAATAGCTTACCTCTTAAATTATCAATGTAGTTGGTCAATGCTGCTTTCTTGTATCCATCAGGATTTTCAGCTGGTGTATCCATGTAGCGTTCGGTGTACATCACTTCATAATAACTCCAATCAATTACTGGTCCGCCGCAAACACCTACTTTATATTTGCCAGGAGTTCGTGTCATTAATGAAGTAGTCATAAAACCACCAAAACTCCAACCATGAATGCCTAATCGAGCAGTATCAATGTATTTCAAGTGTCGCAAATAATCATTGCCTTTCATTTGGTCGGCAATTTCGCAAGTGCCTAACTGCCTATGAATACATTTTTCAAAGTCGAAACCACGATTGCCGCTACCTCTGCCATCTACAGTAAAAATTATAAAACCTTCTTGTGCTAAATAATGAAACCACAAATCGGCACCATTCAACCAACCGTTTGTGACCAATTGCACATGCGGACCATTGTACACATAAGTGATGCAAGGATATTTTTTGCTGCTGTCGAAATTTACAGGATAAATCATTCGGCAAAAAAGTGGTGTAACATTATCAGCAGCTTTGATGGTAAAGATTTTTGTTTGCCCCAATTTATAATCCTTTAATGGGTTTTCTGATAATAATAAATTGCTGCGCAATTTTCCTTTTCTGTCATAAATGGATGCCACTCGTGGAATCATAAAACTGCTGTAAGCATCTAAATAATCGCCAGTATATTCATTCAATATCAACGTGTGAATGCCTTGCTCATGGCTCAATTGCTGCATTTCGCTGGTATTCAAATCTACGCTACAAATTTGTTGGTCGAGTGGAGAAGAAATGGTAGAAGTGAAATAAACTTTTCCTTTGCCATAAGTCATTCCGCCAACATTTATTACATCCCAATCGCCATTTGTCAATTGCCGAATAAGGTTGCCATTTACATCATACAAATACAAGTGATTGTGTCCGCTGCGTTGGCTTTGCCACACAAATAAATTATTGTTACCAGGCAGAAACTCAATAGGTACAAGCGGTTCAACCCACACATCGTTTTTCTCTTCCAAAATATTTTTTACAAAAGCACCAGTTGCAGCATCATATTCATTCAACCATAAATGATCGGTGGCTCTATTTAACACTACCACAAAAACATTGCGCTCATCGTTGCTCCAAGCCACATTGGTGAGGTATTGGTCGGGTGCGCCACTTACGTTTAAGTACACTGTTTTTTGTGTGGATGGATTATAAATACCCACTTTCACTTCATGGCTTTTCATGCCAGCCATTGGATATTTTATGTTGTGTTCTTTGGCTGGATGTTCATCCAAATCCATCATAGGATAATCAGTAACCATACTTTGGTCCATCCTATAAAACGCCAGCAGATTGCCTTTGGGGCTCCAAAATGTTCCTTTGCTGATTCCATATTCTTCACGATGCACACTTTTTCCATACACCAATCCAGCGTTGCCATCAGTTGCCACAGGCATAATTCTGCCATCGTTGGTAATGATAAATAAATTGTTGTCAATCGTGTAGGCCACGTGGTTAGTGCCTTTTGCCACATCCACATTCTCTGCTTTTTTATCAAAATTTAAATGAAAGGCAATACTATCATTTCTATAATCGTAGCGAATCAATACATTATTATTAGTAAACCAAAAACCATCAGTGGTACATCTTGTGAGCGTTGGCAAATGCGAAAGTGTATCTAATTTTGCTTTGCGAAATGCTTGATTCATTTTTGAAACCGACCATAACATTTGCGCAGGTTTTTTGCGCCAATCGTATTTTACCAAATAATCAATGCCATTTATTTTTCGGCTACAAACCAATGCTGTTCTGCTTTCTACCCATTGTGGCTGCCCTAGTTTTTCTGGTGCTAAAGTGCTTCTACCTTTCAACACACAATCTTCAATGG
>CAIQHW010000609.1 GCA_903871715.1 uncultured bacterium | reverse complement strand
TTGTTGCAAAAAAAGATTCTACACAAAGGAAAATAGTAACAACACCATCAAAAGTTGCCGCAAAAAAACCTTTGAAAAAAGCTACAACTGTGCATCATCAAACGGTTCATCACACCAAGAAAAAAACTGTAACCACAAAAACAGCAACCACACAAAATGATAAAACTAATTGAATGTCCAAGAGATGCGATGCAAGGTTGGGAATATTTTATTTCAACCGAAAAAAAAATAAACTACTTGAATACCTTGCTGCAAGTGGGTTTCGACACTTTGGATTTTGGAAGTTTTGTTTCGGCAAAAGCAATTCCGCAATTGGCTGATACTAAAGATGTGTTGCCAAAATTGCAATTAACCAACACCAAATTATTAGCCATCGTAGCCAATGTTCGTGGAGCCGAAGAAGCCGCAAACTATAATGAAATCAGCTATTTGGGCTTTCCTTTTTCTATCTCAGAAACATTTCAACAACGCAATACCAACAGCAGTATTGAACAATCGTTACACACTGTGGAAGCAATTCAAAACATTTGTTTACAAAAAAATAAACAGTTGGTTATTTATATTTCGATGGGTTTTGGTAATCCTTATGGCGATGAATATTCGCCCGAAATAGCCGCCAAATGGGTGCAGCGTATGGCTCAACTCGGCATCAAAATTATTTCTTTGAGCGATACTATTGGCATTGGCAACGGCGAAAACATTGCTTATTTGTTCAAACATTTAATTCCGCTTTATCCAGATGTTGAAATTGGAGCACATTTGCACACCACACCCAATAGCTGGAAAACGAAGGTGGAAGCGGCTTTCAATAATGGTTGCAAAAGATTTGATGGCGCACTAAAAGGTTTTGGTGGTTGCCCAATGGCATCAGATAAATTAACGGGCAACATGCCCACCGAAAATTTAATTTCGTTTTTTCAACAACAAAAAATTGATTTAAAAATCAACCAAGAAAAATTAACAACGGCTATGATGCAGGCGGATAGTGTGTTTGTGTAAAATGTTAATGTTGAATTTTAAAATTGTTTGTAATAAAAACAAAATGTAGTTTTGGTAAAATTTATTTTTATGAAAAAGATAATCATCATTTTTTTGTTGGCCATTTCTTTTGTTGCAAAAGCACAAGAACAGTTTAAAAATGAGATTGGGATTGGCTTTAGTACCATTGAGGTATATCAATTTGAAAACAATCGTGCGCAATGGAATTTTACTTTGCCATTTTTTGGTTCCAATAAAAATTTGGTGGCAGGAGTTGATAATAGTTTCCATTTTGGAGCAGTTGTTAAAAACAAAACTTGCACACCGCCATTATTTTTTGAGCGACATTTATCCAAGCAATTTTCATTCGCATTTTCGTATCAATATTTTCAATCGCTTAGCATTTTAACAATGTCTGAGGACTATTATGATGCAGCTGGAACTGATGTCTATACTGCTTTTACAGCTTTTCACCAAATAAATTTAGGATTGAATTATTGCCTTTTACAAAAGCAAAAATTTAATTTTTATGCTGGTGTGATGTTATCTAATTTGATTGAAAAATCACACGAATATTATACTTTGTCAACGGATGTTTCAAGTGGTAATTTGACAGATAGAAATGTTTCTACACAACAAAATTCAATCAACTTTGGCGGCGTCATTTTATTAGGAACTACCATAAAATTAAGCAGAAGAATTAATTTGAAAATTGAAACTTCGGAAAGCTACAATAGCTTATCACCACTCATTTTCAAGCCAATTGGAAGATGCTCGATTAATTACGTTTTCTAAAAATTATTTTTCATTCCATCGCGAAACATACTTGCCCAAAATATCAAACTCGATATTCACTTTGTCGTGCAATTCTATTTCATAAAAAGTAGTGTGTGCAAAAGTGTAAGGAATAATTGCCACCGAAAATTGTTTTTTAGACAGGTTGAAAGCCGTTAGCGATACTCCATTCACGGCAATGCTTCCTTTTTCAACGACCAATTTTTCGTTAAAATTTTTATCCAACTCGAATGTAAACAGCCAACTGCCGCTGGTTTCCTGCCGTTTTACACAAGTTGCCATACCATCTACATGACCTTGAACCACATGCCCATCAAGCCTATCGCCCATTTTCAAACAGCGTTCGATGTTCACGTAATCGCCAATTTTAAATTTGCCCAAATTTGTTTTTGAAAGCGTTTCGCCCACTGCCACCACATCATGCGCATCATCTTTTACCGCCACCACAGTTAGGCAAATGCCTTGATGGGCAACGCTTTGGTCAATGCTCAATTCATTTGAAATAGAGGATTGAATCCGAAAACGCTTGTTGCCTTTTTCATCTCTCACACCTTTTATAATGCCCATACATTCAATGATTCCAGTAAACATGACGGCGAATTTTTATTTTTTTTGAACAACTAAATGTAAAGCTATTTGAATAGTTTTGCAAAAAAAATTGCTTCATGAAAAAAATTGCGTTGCTGTTTTGCATCATTTCGTTGGCGGCTTGTCATCCTAAAAATCAACAAAACGATTTGTTGGATGCACAAAAATTAATTGCCAACCCAATCGAACCCGATGGCAAAATTTCAGGCGATACTTCCCAATTGCCAAAGATTCATTTTTACGAAACTGAATTTGATTTTGGTGAAAATATTATGGAAGGGCAAGTGGTGGGCCACGAATTTAAATTTAAAAATACGGGCAAAACACCACTCATTATCAGCAAGGCTGAAACATCATGTGGTTGCACGGTTTCAGAGTTTGTAAATGAGCCTGTGGCACCAGGCAAAGAAGGCAAAATAAAAATTTCTTACGACAGTAATGGTCGCCCAGGCAGCTTTCAAAAATCAGTTATCGTCATCGCCAATACTTTGCCCAACGACACTAAATTACTCATCATCGGTGATGTAAAGGCAATGAAAGAATAATTGCTCAACCTTCATCCACCAATTCCATCACCGTTCTAAAAGCAATAAATTTATCCTGAAATTTTTTCACTACATCCTCTCTCAATCTTGATGCATGGTTGTTGAAATAATTTTCCAACTCATTTCGCGATGCAGCCGTGTATTGAAAAACATAAGTAATCGCATCTTCTTCCTCCTCCATTTTATCTAATTTACACAAGCGATAAGTGCTGAAATGCCCAGTGAGCATCACATCTGGCACATGCACCGTTTTCATCCAATGCAACCATTCATCATGTACATCGGGCAAAATTTTTGTAGTTACGTTGTATAAAATCATCGTTTTTATTTTTCTGTAAAGATAATTTTTTGCAAAAAATATTCTCCAATTGATTGTTGAATTAAAACTACTTTTACAAAATAATTCTTCGCACAATGAATTTGTTTTTCAAAAAACCACACTTTTCAAAACATGAATTAACTCAAATTCGTGATGCCATCAGCAATGCTGAAAACTGCACCAGTGGCGAAATTAGGGTATATGTTGAAAAAAATTGCAAAGCCGAAAATGTTTTGGATAGAGCCGCACTTTGTTTCAATAAATTAGAAATGCACAAAACCGAAAACAGAAATGCAGTGTTGATTTATTTAGCAATGAAAGACCGCAAATTCGCCATCATCGGCGATTCGGGCATTAATGCAGTGGTTGCCGAAAATTTTTGGGAAGAAGAAAAAAATATTTTGCAACAACATTTTAAAAACGGAAAAATTGTCGAAGGTATTTGCCAATGCGTTGCCACAATGGGCAAACATTTACAAAAATATTTTCCGCATCAAACAGGCGAAAGCAAAAATGAATTGAGCAACGATGTGGTTATTGGATAAAATAAAAATTGAAAAATTGAAAAAAGCACTTTACTTATTCTTACTTTTTTTCGGCATATTTTTTGGCGCTTCTGCTGAAATAAAAGTGTCCGAAATGCCTAACCCACCGAGGTTGGTGAATGATTTTACTGGCACATTGCCAGCCAGCCAACAAGCTGCATTGGAACAAAAATTGAAAGTTTTTAACGACAGCACATCCAACCAAATTACTGTAGTGCTGATAAAAAATTTAGATGGCAACGACCCAATGGAATATGCTTTGGCTATTTTAAGACAATGGGGCGTCGGTGAAAAAAAGAAAAATAATGGCTGTGTATTTTTGATTTCGATGGACGACCATCAATTGTACATCGCCACAGGGTATGGACTGGAAGGGGCTTTGCCCGATGGTGTATGCAAAATAATTATCGAACACGAAGTAAAACCATCTTTTAAAGCTGGCAATTTTTATGAAGGAATTGATAATGGTGTAACGGCGATTATGCAAGCTACCAAAGGCGAATACAAAGCAGATGCAAAACAGAATTCAAGAAAACGAGGCATTCCTTTTGGATTAATTATAGCAGTTGTTATCATCATCATTATTTTATCCAGCATATCAAACAACAGAGGTGGTGGCGGTACAATGATTAACAGTGGCGGCTTTGGAGGTTTTTTGTTGGGTTCTGCTTTGGGTGGTGGTTTTGGAGGAGGCAGCAGCGGTGGTGGTGGCTTTGGAGGTTTCGGCGGTGGAAGCGGTGGTGGTGGCGGTGCTGGCGGCAGTTGGTAAAATTATTTCTTCCATTTTCTAATTGCCCATTCCTGCAAGGAGTTGGCATATTTATTCAAAACCAAAACTTCTATTTTTTGTGCGCCAAAAGTGCTGAAAAATTTATCAATGGAAGTAATTGTGCTGCCGCAAAAATCAAAATGTTTGCTCTCCGTTTTTGCAAATTGAATCGCTTGCCAAAGGAGCAAACACATGGCTCCAGAGTTTTTAAACTCGATGCTAATTCCACCCAAAATATAATAACAACAGTTTTTATCGTACACTAAATAAATAGCTGCACATGGCTTTGCATCTGTATTGTAAGCAATAAAATATTTTCGAGCATGATGCTTTTTACAAGCCTCATCAACAGTTTTTAATTGCTCAAAAGTGCAAGGAATTTGTTTTTTTTGGCGAGTAAAAGTTTCGCTACTTACCGCATGCAATGTTTGCAAATCTTCATTAACACTCACTTTTAAAGCATTTTCTGCTTTTTGAATTTGACGTTTTAAACTTGGTTTAAAATTGTTGTACAGTTTTTCAATATCATCCAATTCCAATTGCCGAGTGTGTTTGAAAGAAATTTTCCAGTCGTTTTTTTCAAACTCCATCAACCATTTTTTTTCAAAATTTCTCCAAAATAATTCAACAAAAGAAAAATGATTGAGTTCGTTAACTAATGTGGCATCAAATTTTACAACAGGTTGGTAAGGCGTTAAAACACTTGGTAGTAAAGCTTTTTGAAGTAGTTTATTTTTTTGATGCGCCGCAAAAGAAAATTTATTTTCAGCAAAAAAAGCCGTCCAATTTTTTTCACCAGCAGTAGCATCCAACCACCAAGATTGTGCAAAAATATTTTCTTGCTCAAAGGAATTTAGTGAATGTTGATATGCTGTTTTTGAATTCAATCGTATTGAAAGTTTTGATGGATATGAGTTCTGATGATGTGGAAATACAATCACATCCGCTGGTCTAAATTTTTTCCTTTTTCGATGTGTTCAAAATTGGGAATAAATTCAGCCATCAATTGCACAATATCGGCTTTGCGAATATTGTTTTTTTGAAACAAATAATTGAATCGTTCAAACATGGTGTTCACTTCTTCCAACGATTTTGCTGGATAATCTTTTACATAACCCAATGCTTCAAACTCATTATTCACAAGGGTTTCAGCATCCGTAAAAAATTCTTCGTAAGTTTTTTCACCACTAGTATCACTCTCGAAAAAGTAAACTGGATATAGTTTTGAATCTGGTTTTAGATGGAATGCAAATTGTCTTGCATCTTCTTCGTTTTTGCAAAACACTGCTTCTAAGCCATGTGCTTGTAATAGCTTTACACCAATGGTTTCAAAGGTTTGCATATCTTTTTCAGGGTCGAGTTTTGGAAAGAAGATACTTCCTGAATTACCCAACATACAAGCCAACATACACAACTGTCCGCTTTCTTCGGGCGATACAAAATAGCGTTTGATATTGCTTGGACCACTGAATGGTTGTTGCTTCATCATACGTTCTAAAAATCCATACAACAAACTTCCATTGCTGAAAGCCACATTTGCGAATCGGGCAGTGGTGATTGGGATATATTTGCTGTAAGCCATGATTACTTCTTCCATCAGTTTTTTGCTTGCACCCATTACGTTTACTGGGTTTGCGGCTTTATCTGTACTTACACAAAAAAATCTTTCGGGCTTGTGTTCCATCAATAAATCCAACAAACTTTTTGCTCTGATTACGTTGTTATTAATCATGGCTTCGATGCTGAATTCATCTTTTTCGCTGCGCACATGTTTGTGTGCAGCAAAGTTGGCAACAATTTCAAACGGACCTTTTTGCAAAAATATTTTTGTAAAAACTGGGTCGGAAAAATTGATGGGATAAGTGATAAATTCATCGGGTACATTTAAGCCAACAGTGCTTCGAACATCACGTACTAATTCAGTTAATCCATTTTCATCTGTATCAATTACGTAAACTTTTTTTGGTTTGAAACGCAGAATGGCTCTGATATAAGAGCTACCAATGGTGCCAGCTCCACCAATCACTAAAACACTTTTGCCATCAATTCTTTTGCTCAATTCGGCAAAATTGTTTTCAATATCTTTCTTGAAATAACTTTCAGCTCTGCCAGTTGCAGCACAAATAAATTGATGAAGATTAAATCTGTTCATTGATTTTTTTTGAAGTTAAATTTTCTCAACATACACCGCTGTGCCATAAGCCAAAACCTCTGTAATGCCCTGCATCACTTCGTTTGCATCGTATCGCATATTTAAAATGGCATTTGCTCCTGCTGCATCAGCATGTTGCATCATGAGTTGAAAAGCTTCTTCACGGGTTTGTTCGCACAAATCGGTATAGATAGAATTTTGTCCACCAAGTAACGACAAAAATCCGCCTGCCATATTTCCAAACAAACTTCTGCTGCGAACGGTGATGCCACGAACAACGCCCAATTGCTTGGTTACTTTATAACCTTCCAAAGCTGTGCTGGTAGTGATTAAATGTTTGTCTATCATTTTGTTTGTTTTATTTTTTTAGAAATTTTCTTCGGTTTTGTTGCTACTAAATCATAGGACCAATCAATAAAAGCTTGCAACATTTTATTTGAAATTGAACCATCAACAATCAATGT
>CAIQHW010000608.1 GCA_903871715.1 uncultured bacterium | reverse complement strand
GCATAAATCTTTTTCATGTTTGAGATTTTTCTACTCTGCCCCTCAAGTAGGTATAAAATGAATAGCGTGGGACAGTCACAATACTTGTATCTGAGGGAGTCGAAGCCCTGTACAACAGAGTAAAGCAACGCCCACGCTTTGACGTGAGCGTTATGCTTATTTCCCCTGTTGTACTTTGAAATTTCGACTTTTCAGATACAGGTTGATTAGCAAACGCTAATGTGTTATGTTAATTTTTAATGTATTATATCATAAGTAAATAATTTGTTTTTTAATGTCTTATGAATTTCGCCTTTGTTTACAACTTTGGTGTTGTATCTAAAATCGTTATGGCTGATTTCATGTATTTTATTTTCTTCAAAAATACGGTTTAAAATATTCAGTTGATGCCATTAATATATTTTTTTAACTTTAAATTTGTTTACATTCAATTGTTCATCAGTCGTGATAAAGAAAACCGAATTTAAGAAAACAAAAATTAATTTTAGCGATACCGGTAAAGGGCGTGTAATTGTATTGTTACATGGCTTTTTAGGTTCGCACGAAGTATGGACCGATTTTACAAAACAACTTTCAAAAAAATTTCGTGTAATAAGTATTGATTTACCGGGGCATGGTAAAACACCATCCATAGGCTACTATCACAGTATGGAGTTGTTGGCTCAATCGGTAAAAGCGGTTTTAGATAAAGTAGGAGTGAGGCGCTATGTGCTTGCCGGGCATTCCATGGGAGGATACGCTGCATTAACTTTTGCAGAATTATACCCAGAAAATATAAGTGGGTTGTGTTTGTTTAATTCTACGTCGTTAGCTGATTCGGAAGAAAAGAAAAAAGAAAGAGAGCGCGTAATCCGTTTGGTAAAAAAAGAACACAAATATTATGTTAATGAAATAGTAACATCACTTTTTGCTCCCGAAAATATCAGCAAACTTACCAAACAGCTTGATTTAGTGAAGCAAATAGCATCAACTGTTTCAAAACAATCAATTATAAACAGTTTGGAAGGGATGAAAGAGCGAAAAAATCGTGAATTGATTTTGAAGTTTGCCGAATACCCAATACTTTTTATTATCGGGAAAAAAGATGGTGTAATAAATTATGAAACAATGTATCCACAAATAGGGGTATGCAAATATCCATCAGTAGTAATGTTGGAAGATGCAGGACACATGGGGTTTTACGAAGCTCCCACAGAAACAATGAAAGCATTGGAAGCATTTGCTTTAAGGTGCTATCGAAAAAAATATTAAATAAATAGCTCTTTCTTTAACCCCAACCATTCCAAAGCCGAACCATTTAGTAATAATTCTTTTACATTTTGTTCGTAAGTAGTACCTTTAATTAAAGCTCCCGGTTGTAGCTCTCCTAAAGGGAATGGATAATCTGTGCCAAGTGCAATTCGGTTTGCACCAAAAAGATTTATTACATAATCAAGCATTGATTTATCGTGCACTAAACTATCTATCCAAAACTTACCAAGGTAAGCTCTTGGGTTTACAGGATTATCTATCGCAACTAAATCTGGTCGACAATCAAAACCATGCTCTATACGGCCTATGGTTGAAGGGAAAGAGCCACCACCATGAGCAAAGGCCACTCTTAAATTTGGTAAGCGTTCAAAAACACCGCCAAATATCATGGAGCAGATTGCAAGCGATGTTTCGGCAGGCAT
>CAIQHW010000607.1 GCA_903871715.1 uncultured bacterium | reverse complement strand
GATGTAATATTTACTACCGCATTTGATGAATTTGCGATGAAAGCTTTTGAAGCAAATGCCATTGATTACTTATTGAAACCATTTAGCAAAGAGCGTTTTGATAAAGCAATGAATAAATGGTTGGTGAATAGATTGCAAAAGCCCAATGAAAATTCGGCGCAGAAAGTTGTTGAGAAAATAAATTATCAGCCTGAAGAAAAAAACAGAATTGTAGTGAAGAATGGTGCCAACATCAAAATTATTCCTGTGGCTGATGTGTTGTATTTAGAGGCTTTTGACGATTATGTAAAGATTTATACCATTGATGGGATGCAGTTGAAGAAGAAAACTTTATCGTTTTACGAACAAACTTTAGACGAACAAAAATTTCTTCGTGTTCATCGCAGTTATATCATTCAACTTACACAACTCACTAAAGTAGAGCCTTACGATAATAATAATCATATCGCCATGTTGAAAAATGGAACTAAAATTCCTGTAAGCAGAAGTGGTTATTTGAAATTAAAAGAAGTGTTAGGAATTTAGTTACACAAAATAATTAACAATAAAAAGCCGCTTTGAAATAATACATCAAAGCGGCTTTAAAATAAATTATAGCAACAATTATTCGCCTACTACTTCTACATTGATAGACACCGAAACATCTTTATGTAATTGAATTGTGGCAGCATAAGTACCCAAGTTTTTAATGTCTTCAGAAAAATGAATTTTCTTTCTATCCACTTCAAAACCTTTTTGCTTTTTTATCGCATCGGCTACTTGCAAATTGGTAACTGCACCAAAAATTTTGCCACTGGTACCAGTTTTCGCACCTACCGTAATCACAGCATTGTTCAACTGTTCAGCCACTGCTCTAAATTCAGCCATCGCTTTTTCTTGTTTAGCTAGATGATGTTTTACTTTGTCGGCAATCATTTTTTTGTTGCCATCGTTTGCCACCAAAGCCAATCCTTTTGGGATTAAAAAGTTTCTGGCGTAGCCCGAGCGCACTTTAATTACTTCATTATATGCGCCTACTTTATCTACGTCTTGTGTTAATATTACTTCCATGATAATGTCGTTTTGTTTGTTTAAATAAATTATTTCAAACCATCTGTTACATAAGGCAACAACGATAAATGACGAGCTCGTTTCACGGCTTGGGCCACTTTACGTTGAAATTTTAAGGAGTTGCCTGTTAATCGACGAGGCAAAATTTTACCTTGTTCATTTACAAATTTTAATAAAAAATCAGGGTCTTTGTAATCAATATATTTGATGCCTGTTTTTTTGAATCTGCAATATTTTTTGCGGTTTTTATTCAAGTTTGGGTTCGATAAAAACTTGATGTCTTTTTTGTTTTGAGTTGCCATTGCTTGGTAATTTTAAAAATTAAGAAATTGTGGGTTCAACTACTGGTGCTACTTTTGGGGCTACTTTTTTGTTTTTGCCAACCAATCCTGCACGTTTGTCTTCGTTGTATTTCAAAGCGTACTTATCCAACACAACGGTTAAAAAACGAAGCACACGGTCATTATCGCGTACCAATTCGATTTCAAATTCGGCTACCGTTTCCACGTTGGATTTGTATTCCAACACTAAATAATAACCAGAATGTTTGTTGGCTATTGGATAAGCCAACTGTTTTAGTCCCCAATTTTCTTGATGTACCAATTCGATTTTTTTCTTCTTAAACCATTTGGTGTAGCCAGCTACTGCTTGCTTAAGCTCATCTTCACTAAGAAGTGGGGACAGAATTACGACTGTTTCGTACTGTTTGAGCATGATTAAATTTATTTTGTTTTTTAAAATTTTGGAGGGCAAAGGTAAGCTTATTATTCGTTTTACCAAAATAAAATGCTAATAGTTTTTAGAAAAATACTTTACTCAAGGCATAAGTCGGGCATACTCTTTACCCCTGTTTAAGATTTGCACCAGCAGCGTTAACCTTTTTTAATATCCAACTTTATAATCGGGGAATTTTAATAAACTTTAGTAAATAAAAAAGCCCTAAATATTAAGGGCTTTTTATGAAGGGTATTTTCAAGCAATTATCGTACAAACAACAATTCGCGATATTTTGGTAAGGGCCAAATAGCATCATCCACCACTTCTTCCAACTTATCTACTTCATAACGAATCACATCAAAATAAGGCTTGATAGTATCGCAATAAGCAACTGCTCGTTGTTTCATATCCGTCATCGCATTAGCCACTTTGCGCTGATTATTCATCGCTTCACAATTGGTTTTTATTTTGGCAATTCTTTCAGAAATGTCTTTGATTAATTCTGTTTGTGTAGAAGAAAATTTATCTAAGCCCAATTCTTTCAAACCTTGTGCGTTGGCAATTAATTTGGTTTGATAATTAATGGCTGCAGGCAGAATTTGATTCATCGCCAAATCTTCCATCACACGGGCTTCAATTTGAACTTTTTTGAAATAATCTTCCAACATAATTTCATGACGGGCATGCAATTCGGTTTCGGTAAAGATTCCGTTTTCAACAAACAACTTCATGCTCGATTCGCTCACATAGCCATCCAAAGCCAATGGCGTAGTGGTGATGTTTTTCAATCCACGTTTTGTAGTTGCTTCTTTTTTCCATTCATCGCTGTAATTATCACCTTCAAACAAAATATTTTTTGAAGCAGAAATGTATTGACGCAACACAGTCAGGATAGCACCATCTTTTCTTTCACCTTTTTCAGCAATAGCTTCTACATCTTTGTGGAATTGAATTAATTGATTAGCAACAATAGTATTCAAAACTGTCATTGCTGATGAACAATTGGCTGATGAACCTACTGCACGGAATTCAAATTTATTGCCAGTAAATGCAAATGGTGATGTTCTGTTTCTATCTGTATTATCCATCAACAAATCTGGAATTTTGTTGTGAATATCCATTTTCAACAATACTTTATCAGCATCATTAGGTTTTTGTTTATCACTTACTCTGCTTTCTATTTCTTTCAATACCTCACTTAAGTAAGTACCAGCAAATACACTGATAATAGCCGGCGGGGCTTCATTAGCACCTAATCGATGATCATTACCTGCCGATGCAATTGCTGCACGTAATAAATCAGCATGATCATGAACGGCTTTAATCGTGTTTACAAAAAAAGTAAGAAACTGTAAGTTGGTTTTTGGTGTTTTGCCTGGGCTCAATAAATTAGAACCTGTATCAGTTCCCATACTCCAGTTGTTGTGTTTGCCACT
>CAIQHW010000606.1 GCA_903871715.1 uncultured bacterium | reverse complement strand
TGCTCACTCACAATTATTTTATTTCCCCCAATTTTTTTGAACCAAAAATAAATCAGTTAATGGGCGATGGTGGAAAAATGGTAGGCGAATTTCCAATTTATTATTTCTTCGCAGCCTTTTTGTATAAGGTGTTTGGGGTACATGAAATGATTTTGCGATTGCTCTGTTTGTTCACTTATTATCTCGGTATTTTTTATCTTTTCAAATTGTTTTCAGAGTTTTTCGAGCATTGGTTTTATCCACTCTTCATTTCCTTATTCTGGTTTGCATTGCCGTTGGTGGTTTATTATGGCAACAACTTTTTGATGGATGTGCCAGCTGTAAGTTTCGCCATAATGGGCTTGTGGTTTTACTATCAATATTTTAAAAACAATTTTCAAAAAACGAGTAATTTATTTTACGCTGCACTCTTTTTTTCATTGGCAGCCTTGCTAAAAATTACGGCATTAATTCCCTTTGGAGTATTGATTGGGCTTGCGATTCTGCGACAATTAAAATTTTTGAAAACACAAAATTTCTTCAAAAATAATTTTCACTTTTTCATTTTAATTTTCATTCCTGTTGTTTGTTTTTCAAGTTGGTATTCGTTTGCCAATTATTACAACGCGGCTCACAACAACACTTATTTTCTGCTCAAAACAAAACCAATTTGGCATGTTGATAAGGATTTTATTCTCACCATTTTCAAACGAATTCATCACGAGTGGATGGAAGTATACATGAATCATATTTCGTTCGTTTTGTTGGCTTTACTTTTTATTTTTTTGATGATAAAAATTCGCGTCAAAAAGCTTTCAATTTTAAAGTATAGTCTTGTAATGCTTATCATAGCTGTGTTTGCCGACTTTGCATTATTTTTCGAGCAATTTTATCATCACGATTATTATGCCGTGGTATTGTTAATTTTGGTTCCAGTAATTTTATTCGCTTTTTTATTTTTCTTGAAAAATGAATATCCTAAAATTTTTCAATCATCAATTTTAAAAATTGGTTTTGCCATTTTTTTTATAGCAAATGTTTATCACACCAATCGTGTGATGCATCATCGTTATTTTGAAGAAGGTTCAAAAAGTATTTACAACGCTTATTTTTTTATTGAGCCAACGCTAGATAAAATTGGTTGCAAAAAAGATGATTTAGTAATTTCTGTGGGAGATAGAAGCACTGGCATTTCGTTGTATTTAATGAATCGAATTGGGTACAATGTAACAGTTGAAAGTGCCAATGACACTGTATTGTTGCTGCATTATAAAAAATTGGGGGCAAAGTTTTTGATTGAAAATAGGGATGCGAAAATGGATAGCATCACCATTGCAACTTTAAATGCAATTCCAATTTTAAAAACGGATACACTTACATTTTTTAGTTTGAAAAATTGAGTTAGAAATTATTTGATTATCTTAAAAGTCTTACCAGGCAAAGCTTTTACCATTCCTTTTAATTCCATTTCCAACAAAAGTGCCGCTAATTTTGTGGGCGAAAAATTTGATTCAATAACTAAATCATCAATACTCATTTGTTCGGTTTTAGAAAATAAATCGACCACCATTTTTTCATTTTCATTCAATTCTAAAAACAAAGTGGTTTGTTTGGTTGTAATTTTATTTTTTGAATCAACATCCCAAAGCATTGATTTTACAAGGTCTTCCACGTTTTCTAACAAAATAGCTTGATTGCTTTTTATCAAATAATTGCAACCTGCCGAAAATTCATCACTCACTTTTCCGGGCAAAGCAAACACTTCTCTGTTGTAAGAATTTGCCAAAGTTGCAGTGATCATTGCACCACCTTTTACAGCAGTTTCAATCACAATCAAAGCATCACACATGCCAGCCACAATGCGATTGCGCTGTGGAAAATTTTGTTTATCGGCTACTCGTCCACTTCTGTATTCCGTAAGCACACCGCCACTTTCCACCATTTCTTTGATGTATTTGATGTGTTGCGCCGGATACATTTTATCCATGCCATTTGCCACTACACCAACGGTTTGTAAATTGTTTTTCATTGCTGCTTTGTGCGCTGCAATGTCAACGCCATAAGCCAATCCGCTAATAATGAGGGGATTGAAAACGGCTAATTTCGCTACCAATTTTTCGCATTGTTCTTTGCCATATTCGGTGATGCGCCTTGTGCCCACAATCGAAATTATTTTATCGGCATTTAAATTTGCATTGCCTTTGAAATACAGCAATGGTGGGCTATCCGAGCATTGCAACAATCGCTTTGGATAATTTTTATCAGTATAAAAAAGTGTGGTGAGTTTATTTTTTTCGATGAATTTTATTTCTTGTTCTGCCAATTTTAATGCTTCATTTTTTGAAGAAAAAATGGCTTCGGCTCTAACCACTCCAATGTTGGGAATGCTTTGTAACTGTTTTTTAGAAGCCTTGAAAACCGCTTCTGCACTACCACAATAAGCCACTAAACTTTTTGCTGTAACAGAGCCAATTTCATTTAATTGCGTTAAAGCAATTTGATAAAGGAACGATGAATTCATTTTGAAAAAACAATTTTTGCAAAATAAAAAAATTATTTTGCCACTGCAATCATCACTTTTTTGTTTTTGATTTTTTCATTTTTGATTAAGCGCAAAGCCTCACCCAGTTTGGTTTTGCGAATGGCAACGAAGGAAGAAAAATCTTTCACTTCAATCAATCCAATGTCGTCTTTTTTTAGTTGCCCTTTGTTGGATAAAAATCCAACCACATCAATTTTATTCACCTTGTCTTTTTTTCCAGCAGCAATGTAGAGCGTTGTCCACTTTGGTTTTTCTGGCAATTGAAATGGTGCAGTAAGTTTCATTTCTTCCACATCATTTGAAATATAATCGGGCATTTTTTCTTCTTTCGACAACATCATTATCACTGTGCCGCTGGCATCCATCCTTGCTGTGCGCCCATTTCGATGAATAAAACTGGCTTCATTGATAGGCAAATGATAATGAATAATGTAGCGAATGTTGGGTATATCCAAGCCACGGGCAGCCAAATCTGTGGTTACTAAAAAGTGAGTGCTGCCATTTCTAAATTTGCATAAAGCGGCATCGCGTTCGTGTTGTTCCATTGCGCCATGGTAAAATTCGTTGTCTATTCCTTTTTGAGCCAACCATTTGCTGGTGCGCTCTACAGCCTCACGATGATTGCAAAACACTATTGCATTTTTATCACCTAGCGAACAAAGCAATTCAAACAAAGTTTCCATTTTATCACCTGCTTCGCTTTCAATTTTTTTAATCAATAATTTTTCAGGCGAAATATTTTCGGTGCTGAAATTTAATTTTTCAGGAGCTTTAAGCCCAATAAAATCAGGCACTTCCACCGCTTCGGTGGCTGATGTTAAGATTCGTTTTTTGATTTTGGGCAATTCGGAAATGATGAAACTCATGTCTTCAGTAAAACCCAACTCTAACGATTTATCAAATTCATCCAACACTAAAGTTTGAATTGAATTGGTGGTGATATTATTGCGCCGAATGTGGTCAGCTAATCTGCCAGGTGTGCCTACAAGCAATGCTGGTGGCTGCTTTAGATTATTTTCTTCCACTTCTCTTTTATGTCCGCCATAACAACAGGTGATTTTAAAAGAAGTGGTCATTTGCTTAAAAACTTTTTCAATTTGCATTGCCAATTCTCGTGAAGGTACGATGATGATGGCTTGTGTTTGTTTATTTTGTTCATCTAACAAATCTAAAACAGGTAATAAAAATGCCAAAGTTTTGCCCGAACCTGTGGCTGATAATAAAATAACATCGTTGTGTTTTTCGTTCGCAACTATTGATGCCTGCTGTATTTCATTCAATGCCTCAATTTTAAAATTGGCTAAAATGACATCCAAAATTTTCTTTTTCATGGTTTAAAAGTACAAAGGAAAAAATGCTTCAATTTTTTAAGTGCTTGTTTTTTGTGATTAACAATTCAACAATAAACCCAATCGTTTTTATATAGTCCTACTTTTTTATTTTTACAAAAATTATTTTTTAATGACCAGCAAAAGAATTTTAACAATGTTGTGTATGATAGCAGTCATCACGGTTTCGTTGATTTCGGTGGCTTGCAAAAAATCGCAATTGACCGATGCCGAAACACAAACTGTAACCGACAACATCAATGCAGAAGGCATCTCGCAAGAGATTCAAAACTTGGCTGAAGATGCGCATTCGCTTGGCAAAGCTGGAAATTTTGGAATGAGAATATCAAATGCAACGAGCATTTTATCAACGTGTGCAACAGTTAGAGATGATTCGCTCAACAATTTTACTATCCCCGATACGATGATTATTAATTTTGGTACAACGCCCTGTGTATGCCACGATGGGCGATATCGCCAAGGAAAAATTGTGGTTTATTACACTGGAAAATATCGCAATGGCGGCGCAGCTATTAATAGTTATTTCAACAATTATGCTGTTGGACCAACGGCTTCGGATTTGTATCAAATTGATAATTCGAGCACAAAAAATATTACTAACAACGGCATCAACAGCAATGGTTTGATGAATTGGACCATTAATACTTCTTTAAAAATTGTGAAACCCAATGGTGGCGGCACTATCACGTTTACCGAAAACAAAACACGAGTGCAAACGGCGGGCAATCCTGATGTGATGACATCGGCAAACAAGTATGATATTGCTGGTTCATCAAGCGGTACAGCCTCGAATGGTAGTGGTTTTTCGGCGCAAACGGCTTCCAGCAACGATTTGATAAAAGATATGAGTTGCAACAAACTTTTTGTGCAAGGCGAATTGGATGTAACACCCACTGGCTCATCCATGATTGCCGTTACATTTGGCACCGATGGCACTTGCGATAATACTGCCACAGCCACTCGTGGTGGGCATTCTACTTCCATTACGCTTCGTTGATTTTATTTTTTTTGAAAGAAAATTATCGAATTGAAAAGAGCAACTGCTGAAAAAAGGGGTTGCTTTTTTTGTAAAAAATTATTTGCGATTCTATATTACTTTTGCGGCTCAAAATTTTTATAAAAATGCACAAAAAACTTTTCAGCATAATTATGACAGCAACCATTGCAACCAGCGCAGTTGCTGGCACAGAGCCTAAAACAGAAGCCAAGCGAACCGAATTTTATGAAAAAGGCGGCATGGATAGTCAAGTGAATCCGGCGGATGATTTTTTCAAATTCGCAAATGGCACTTGGTTAAAAAATACAAAAATTCCTGATGACCAAAAAAGTTGGGGAAGTTTTGTAACGGTGAAAGAAACCAACGTAAAAAATTTGCACCACTTAATTGATGAATTGGCAACAAAAACCAATTTGCCAAAAGGAACTTTGGAACAAAAAGTGGGCGATTTTTATGCCAGCGGAATGGACACTGCCACTTTGGATAAATTGGGCGCAACGCCTATCAAAGCTGGCTTGGCGAAGATTGAAAAAATAAATTCGGTAAATGATTTGATTGATTATTCTACTATAGAAATGAAAGAAGGCGAAGGTGCCTTGTTTGGATTTTACATTGGTGCCGATGAAAAAAATAGCAGTAGCAACATTGCCAATTTGGTGCAAACCGAAACCAGCTTGCCCGAAAAAAGTTATTACTTTAATGATGATGCCAATACTAAACATATTCGCGAAGAATTCTTGAAATATGCTACCACCTTGTTTTTACTGGCTGGCGATGATAAAGCAACTGCTGAAAAAAATGCAAATACAGTTTTGAAAGTTGAAACTCAAATTGCAAAATCGCATCAGATCGGAAGAGCGTCGTGT
>CAIQHW010000605.1 GCA_903871715.1 uncultured bacterium | reverse complement strand
GTTGCAAATGGAACAACTCGAAAAAAATGTTTTTCATTTTTAAATTTTTGAAACAAAATAGTTTTCACTTTCTGTCCTTAAGTTTTAAAGCAACAATATTATTTCCTTATTTTCGCCTTCCATTCATAAATCAAATACTCAAAAATGAAACTTAAATTACTTGTTGCAGCTTTTGCTGTCATGCTTTTCACACAAGCCCGTGCCGATGAAGGCATGTGGATTCCATCGTTAATTGGTAAAAATTATAACGCCATGAAACGTGCTGGATTGAAACTTTCAGCCAATGACATTTACGACATTAATCATGCTTCTATGAAAGATGCGATAGTATCGTTAGGTGGTTTTTGTACTGCTGAAATTGTAAGCAACGAAGGCTTGTTATTTACTAATCATCACTGTGCTTTCAATTCAATTGCCGACCAATCATCAGCCGAAAATAACTATCTGGAAAATGGTTTTTGGGCTAGTGAAAAATCAAAAGAAATGACTACCAAGGCTTATGCAGCTATACTTCGTGAAGTAGTGGATGTTACGCCAACGGTGATGAAATATATTGTCGGTTTGCCAGAAGATAAACGCAGAATGGCTTTGAAAACTGTAGGGGATTCGTTGACAAAAGTTTACAAAAAAGATGATAAATTCACGATGGTGCAAGTGGCTGAATTTTTTAGTGGCAATCAGTATTTCGTGTTTATTTATGACAAATACAATGATGTTCGTTTGGTAGCTGCACCGCCTGAATCAATTGGAAAATTTGGTGGAGATACGGATAACTGGATGTGGCCACGTCATACAGGCGATTTCAGTGTGATGCGTATTTATGCTAATAAAGATAACAAGCCTTGCGATTATTCAGCTGATAACAAACCATTTACGCCTAAAAAGTTTTTGAAGATTTCCATGAAAGGTGTTCAGAATGGTGATTACGCTATGATTATGGGTTTCCCAGGCAGAACTAAGCGTTATGAATTTTCAAAAGGAATTGAAAGAATGCAAGCCACTGAAAATCCGATTCACATAAAATATTGGAAATTCATCACTGAAAATATGAAGGCTGATATGGATAAAGACATCAACGTGAATTTGAAATTGGCTGGTCGTTATGCGCAATTGATGAACTACTATAAATACACCATCGGTCAAAGTACACAATTGAAGCGCCTTCGCACCATTGATAATTTGAAATCGCATGAAGAGGCGCTGACAAATTGGGTGAATGAAAATGAAAGCAGAAAGAAAGAATATGGCTCATTATTAAGCGATGCCAATAAATTGTACACTGATTTTATTCCTTACGAAAACTATCGTCATATCATTCGTTATGGTGTGAGTTCAATTCCTACAACTGCTTTAGGGATGGGTATTTACAGTACTTTGTATGCAGCCGCTGGTAAAGAAGAAGATTTCAAAAAAGCATTGAATGAGCAAACAAAAGAAATGATGAGCAGTTATTTTAAAACGACCAACATGGCTACCGACAGAAAAAATTTCCGTTACTTATTAATGGATGCATACAACGATATTCCTGCTTCTCAACGCTCAGAAGGTTTATCAGCATTGAATGGTAATGCGATGAAGATTGCTGATTTTGTTGATAATATTTTCGACAATTCTATTTTCACTAATGAGAATAAAGAAAAAGAATTTTTGAAAAATCCATCTGCTGACGTTTTAACTAACGACCCATTGATGAAATTTATGGATGATTTTTATGGTCATTACAAAGCAATTATTTATCCAAAATCAATGGCGCAACAAAACAATGAAGTGGTGTTGAAACGCTTGTATGCAAAAGCTATGTTAGAAATGAATGCTGGTAAATTATTCTATCCTGATGCGAACAGCACTGAAAGAATCACTTACGGCAATGTGAAAGATTATGATGGATTGGATGGTGTACACATGAAATATTACACTACTGCCAACGGTATTTTAGAAAAAGAAGACAGTACCAATGAAGAATTCCGCATCACAAAAAAGCAACACGATTTGTTGATGAAGAAAGATTACGGCAGATATGCTGATAAAAAAACTGGTGCTTTGCAAGTAGCGTTTTTAACGACTAGCGACATCACTGGTGGCAACAGCGGAAGTCCTGTAATTGATGGTAATGGTAATCAAATCGGGATTGCATTTGATGGTAACTGGGAAGCAATGAGTGGTGATGTTGATTTTAGCGGCGACCAAAAACGTACGATTTGTGTTGACATTCGTTATGTATTGTGGTGCATTGATAAATATGCAGGCAACAGCAATTTAATCAAAGAATTGTCTATCGTTGAATAAGTAGGTTTGTAGTTATAATTATTGAAACGGCTGTGCAGTTGATGTGCAGCCGTTTTATTTTGAAAGATAGTG
>CAIQHW010000604.1 GCA_903871715.1 uncultured bacterium | reverse complement strand
GCTAAGGTATTACACATCAGCGCTGTAACAGTAAAAGGGGAAAAAGATAAAGGCAAAGGCAATGAAAAAGAAACGAACAGTGTTCGTCATTTAGATTATTTGCGCATCAATTTTATTGTAGAAAAAAATACGGTAGCTGAAATTGGAACAAAGGCAATCTATTATCGCATTTCATCACCCGAAAATAAATTATTGTACAATCCAAATAAAGGTGGCGGTGCAATGACTTTGAAAGAAGATGGCTCTGAAATTCGCTACACAGGCAAGATTGAGTTTGAATACAACAACCAAAAATTGCCATTAAGCACCAAATGGATTCCTGATTTGAAATTGCAAAAAGGCGATTATCAAGTTGAATTTTACAGCGAAGGATATAGCATTGGTTCTGCAAAATTTTCTTTAACAAATAGTTTGTTTTAAAAAAAAATAAACGGTCAACTTTAGATTGATTTTTTAACTGAAAATATTTTTCGTTGTTTAAAAATCTATTTCTTACTCGATCTTTCTTTACTGCCATTGCCTTTGTGGCGTTGGTTTTTGTAGTTTCTTTTTTTGTAAAAACTTTATTTATAGCTGCACAAATATTGTTGGCTTTGTTGATGGTATTTACAATTATAGATGCATTCCTATTATTTTCTCCTACAATTAAAATTGTTGTAAAACGAAACACAGCAAGGGTCTTATCGCTTGGCGATGCTAATCATGTACAATTAGAATTTGAAAATCGTTCGCCAATTAATTTGCAAATCAAGGTTGTTGATGGTGTACCGATGCAATTGCAGAGTCGAAATTTTGAACATTCCTTTTTGTTGAAAAAAAATAGAGGAGTACATCATTTCACTTATCAAATTTCACCAAAAGAAAGAGGAGTTTATCATTTTCAAAATACTATTTTATTTCTCAACAGCTTTTTAAAATTGGCTGAAAGACGCATAGAATATTGCACTTCAGAAGATGTAGCCTGTTATCCATCAATTTTGCAAATGAAAAAAATTGAGTTGCTAAGTTGGCAACGAAACATAATTTTGAACGGCGAAAAAAAACAGCGAAAAATTGGTAGCAGTTATGAATTTGAGCAAATAAAAGATTATGTAAATGGCGATGATTATCGCCACATCAATTGGAAGGCTACAGGCAAAATGAATAAGCTGATGCTAGACCAATATGAGGATGAAAAATCGCAGCAAATTTATTTTCTCTTGGATAAAAGCCGAAACTTGATGATGCCTTTTAATGGCTTGAGTTTGTTGGATTACAGCATCAATGCTACATTAGCAATAAGTAATGTAGCGATAAAAAAACAAGATAAAGTGGGATTGATTTCTTTTAGCAATGCCATTTATACACAACTAAAATCGGAGAAAAATAATAGCCAACTGAAAAAAATAAATGAACTATTGTATAATGAACAAGCTACTGATTTAGAAGCCGATTTTGAATTATTGTATCATCAAGTGCGTCATTTTATTCACGGGCGAAGTATGCTTTTTTTATTTACCAATTTTGAAAGTAGTTTTGCGTTAAACCGCATTATTCCTGTGTTGCGGAGCGTCAACAAATTGCATTTGTTGGTTGTAATATTTTTTGAAAACACAGAAGTAACTGCATTTGCCAATAAAAATGTGAAGCAACTAAGAGATATTTTCGATACTACCATTGCTGCTACAATGCAGCAAGAGAAAATACAAATTTTGAAAACGTTGAATCAGTATGGCATTCAAGCCATCATCACCAAGCCAGAAGATTTAAATATCAACACACTGAACAAATATTTGCAGTTGAAAAAAAGCAGAAGTTTATAAAACTAAAAGTTGAATAAATCGCCAAAGATTTGTTGATACACATACAGCAAAACCGCTACCATAAAGGCAAAGATGAGCATGGTTGCCAATTGAATTAAGATACGATAATTGTCTTTTAAGATGGAGAATTCTCCACCTTTATCGCCTAACCATTTCATAAATCGAATGAACAAAACAGTGATAAGTGCTGTAATCATCAACCCTGCAAAGCAAAAAAGCAATTTAGCAATCATTTATTTTTAGATTAAAATTTAAAGGCGAATTAACGCATGGGCACTTCCATTTTACCATGAATCAATATTTATATTTTTGAAAGCCTTTGCCAAAGCAGATTGTTGAGCAAATTAATCTCTTCTTCTGCCACCCATGTAAATCATTACATAGTGAAACAAAGTAGCCAATGAAGTGAGTGCCGCTACAACGTAAGTCATCGCAGCCAAATTCAATGCGCTTTTTGCTTTGCTATGTTCTAGCGATGGTAGAGTTCGACTGTTATCTAACCATGCTAACGCACGATTGCTTGCATCAAATTCAACAGGTAAGGTGATTAATGAAAACAAAGTAGTAACGGCAAACAAACCGATACCAAACAATAGAAGTGAAGGAAAAACATTCATCAACATTACACCACCAAACAAAATCCATTGTACCAAGCTACTACTGAATTGCACTGCTGGCACTAATTTGCTGCGCAACATGAGCATACTGTATGCAGTAGCATGTTGTACTGCATGACCACATTCATGAGCTGCAACTGCTGCTGCGCTTACAGTTCTGCCATTGTAAACATCTTCTGACAAATTCACTGTTTTATCAACTGGGTTATAATGGTCAGTTAATGAGCCTTCAACACAAGTGATTTTTACATCAAAAATTCCATTGTCGTTCAACATTTTTTTTGCAATCTCTGCACCGCTCATGCCATTAGGAGTTGGTATTTGAGCATATTCTTCAAAACGGCTTTTCAATCGGTTTTGAATAATAAAACTAATCAGCATCAATGCGCCGAAAACCAAATAATAACCCATGTAAGCTGGATTCAAAAACATAAATAATAAATGCATCGTAAATTTATTTTAGTGTGAAATGTCTTTTCAAATGCTATTCCAAATCATTTTCAATGACAAAATTACAGCTTTCATTTTCATCACTGATTGCATTTGCAAATCTTTTAACAACATTCCAATTTGAATTGTTTTAAATTTTGCAACTTTGTGAAAACAAACATGTTATCGTTTCTCAAAAAATATAACTACAATAAAGCATTAAAGCAACTTTTGCTGGAAGCTAAAAAAATCAATCACTCCAAAATCAATTTGAGTGATTGTAAAAGTGTGGGTATTTTGTTTGACGCAACGGAAGAATATTCTTACACATCGGTTGAACATTTTGCGGATAGGCTGAAAATAAAAGACATTGAATT
>CAIQHW010000603.1 GCA_903871715.1 uncultured bacterium | reverse complement strand
TTTGTGCCATCGGCTTCGCTTTGCGCAAAACTTTTTTCGCTGATAATAAAAATGCTAGAAACCGCTAAAACACTGATAATCTGCTTCATTTTTTGAAATATTGATTTTGATTTTTTTTAAAATTTCTTTTTCACTTGAACAATTCGCATCGGCATATTTTTGGGCAATAAGCCACCTTTTAAAATTATTCTTTGTCCCACATCGCCCGCCAAGAAGTTGACAAATCCAGTGCCAAGCCCAGTTCGTGGTTCGCGATTGATGGTAAAAATTTGACGACAAAGTGGATACCATTGCAACGCCATGTAAGATTGATAAGGTTGCGGAAAGTCAACATCCACGTGCTTTTCGGGATTAATGCCCACCACTTTTATTTTTGTGGTAAACGACATATTGGTGCTGTCTTTTAAATCTTTACACCAATTGGCACCAATAAATCCAATGGCGTTTTCGTTTTTCATCACATAGTCAATCACCTCTTGATTGGTTTTTGCAGCAAAAATATTATCGGGCAAATTGTTGGTATGAATGATGGAATCCTTGATGTAGCGCAGTGTGCTGCTTTGTGCATTATCGAACACAATTTGAATAGTACTCATTTTTGAAGCCACACTAATTTTTTTCCACTCTTTAATTTCGCCCAATAAAATTGCTTTTAGTTGTGTGTAATTCAACAAGCTATCGGCGTTTTTATTGTTCACAATAACTGCCACAGCATCAGTAGCAATGGGCGTTTCGGTAGGAAAATATTTTTGGTCGTTGAAATATTTTTTCTCGGCTGTGCTCAATTTTCGGGTTACTAAAATCACTCGTGCTGAATCATTCTGCAACACTTTAAAACATTCAGCTTCGGGCAAATATTGCACATGAATATGTGCTTTTTTATACAAAGCTTCAAACACCGTAATTTCAGAATCAATAATGGGTTTAAAAGTTTCATCGGCGCAAATGCTTATTGTGCCTGATGTTGGCGTATCCAACGGCGCAGAATTATTATTATTGTTACAACTATTCAACAACAAAAAAAGCGAAGCCCATAAAAAAACGAGTGTGAATTTCATCTTCATTTTTCGGTTCAAAAAATTAATTTCCTTTATTTAGTTTTGTGCTTCGCCAAACTCGAAAGCCACCATAGGCAAGCATTAACGCACCAAAAATGTTGGCTTTCGTATTTCCCAAATTGGCATGTAGCATTTTATCGAAAAAGAAAATGTACACAGCCAAACCCACGAAAAGCAAGCCAGCAGCCAAACTGTAATAATAAAACGCTTTGTTCATGAAATTATTTTTTAAAAAAGGAGTGCAAAAATAAGAAACAAAAGGAACTGTTTTTTGTAAGATGCTTAATGAAAACAAAATCCATAAAAAGTAAGCGAAATTTACACCACCACATTCACCATTCTGCCTTTTACAAAAATGAATTTCTTCATGGGTTTGCCTTCCATAAATTTCTGAATGGTAACATCGGCTAATACAGTCGTTTCAATTTCTTTTGCATCAGCATCCAAAGCAAACTCCAGGTTCACACGGGTTTTGCCATTGATAGCTACAGGATAACTGAATGAATTTTCAATCAGATATTTTTCATCATGTTGTGGAAATGCAGCATCAATTACGCTGTTGTTATTTCCTAATTGCTTCCATAAAAACTCAGTGATGAATGGTGCAAATGGATTCAGCAAAATCAACAAAGGTTCTAATACACTTTGTTTGTTGCATTTCAAGGCTTGCAATTCGTTTACACAAATCATAAACTGACTTACGCAAGTATTGTAACTCAGCTTTTCAATATCCTCATTTATCTTTTTAATGGTTTTGTGTAAAATCTTCAATTCGGCTTCGGTAGCAGCTTCAGAGCTTATTTTCAAATTGCCATTTTCATCTACAAACAAATTCCAGAACTTACGCAAAAAACGACTTACACCTTCAATACCTTTAGTATCCCAAGGTTTGCTTAATTCTATTGGTCCTAAAAACATTTCGTACATGCGAAAAGTATCAGCGCCATATTGATTAACCATGTCGTCAGGATTAACAACATTTAACCAACGCTTTGACATTTTTTCAATTTCTCCTTCACAAAGAAATCTTCCATCATCTTCTAATATATATTGAGCAATCGCAAATGTTGTATTCTGTGTTTTAAACTTTTCTATATTTAATTCATAACCATCAACATAATTTACATTTGCTCTTATTGGAGAAGTTTGAATTCCTTCCAATTTCCAATTACTGAAATCTTCATTTAATAAACTTTCAATAAGCCGAACAACTTCTTTAGAAATCTCTGTTTTCAAATTCTCATGTAACAGTTTTCTTTTTGCAGAAGAGATGAAAATATTTTCAGAACTATAAGTGCTTGGAGAAATTTCTCTATGAACTTTTTTATCAGGAGAAGTTAAAATTATTTTTTCAATTCTGTAAGCTATTCTACTATTCCCCTGTATCATTCCCTGATTCACCATTTTCTTAAATGGCTCATCGAAATTGATGAAACTTAAGTCGTGCAATACTTTAGTCCACATACGGCTGTACAACAAATGCCCAACTGCATGTTCGCTACCACCATTATAAAAATCAACAGCACCCCAGTATTTCATTGCTTCTTCATTCACAAAAGCATTGTCTTCTTGCGGACTCATATAACGCAAGAAATACCAACTGCTGCCAGCATAACCAGGCATGGTGTTGGTTTCTAAGTTCCTGTCAGTCCAGTCTTTTATGTTAGCCAAAGGTCCTTGTCCTTCAGGTCCTGGCGAATACGAAGCCACATGTGGCAACTCTAAAGGCAATTCATTTTCGGGTAAAGCTTTCGCAATTCCATTTTCATAATAAATCGGGAAAGGTTCGCCCCAATAGCGTTGGCGGCTGAAACCTGCATCTCTCATTTTGAAATTAATTTTCCTTTGCCCTATGTTTTTTTCTTCCAATGCATCCAGCATTTTTTTAGTGGCAGCTTTATAATCTAAGCCATTCAAAAATTCGCTGTTGCACAACACAGCAGTTTTTTCTTCGTAACATTTTTCAGCAATATCAATGCCTTCAAAAATATTAGGGATAGGTAAATTGAAATGTTTTGCAAAAGCATAATCGCGGCTATCGCCAGCCGGCACCGCCATGATGGCGCCTGTGCCATAACCTGCCAACACATACTCACTTATCCAAACCGGAATAGGCTGATTGGTAAACGGATGCATGGCATAAGCACCTGTGAAGCAGCCTGTAATTTTCTTTTCCGACATACGTTCCACATCGCTGCGGCTTTTTACATACTGCAAATATTTTTCAACTTCCGCTTTTTGTTCGGCTGATGTGATTTTTGAAATCAAATCATGTTCGGGTGCCAGCACCATAAATGAACAACCAAATAAAGTATCAGGACGGGTTGTAAATACATTTACTGATGACTGATTACCGACT
>CAIQHW010000602.1 GCA_903871715.1 uncultured bacterium | reverse complement strand
GCACCAGGCCAACGCGCTCGTCGTCGAAGACCCAGCTGCCGTAGTACTTGTAAGGGGCGATGATGTTGATTGCGTTCATTGGGTTACCATCAATCGTGTCGTGGCCGAATCGAGCGCGAGTCTCTCGCCGTCCAGATTTTTGGAACGTTCCCTAATTGGATAATTGTGGGCGACTGTTTTCTCTGTCCGAAATAATTTCTTCAATCATTTTCAACTCAATAATCGCATAGCTGTCGCTGCTTACGCCAGTATCCATGAACAAATTGTTGATGTCTTTCAATCGGCAAGGCACATCATTTATTCGATATTCCGATTCGCCATTTCTGAAATACATCCGTGTAATTCTCACAGTGCTGAATTCAGTTCCGAGCTGATTTTTTGTATTTTCAAAAGTTAAGGAAACTTCTGCCAACTGGCTTGCATTGCGACCTTTGGAGCCATTGAAAATTAAATCTTCCATTTTTCCGCTGCGCAGCATTCGGGCTTTTTGTTCGCCAATTACCCAACGGATAGCATCTACCACATTCGATTTGCCGCAACCATTTGGACCTACGACACCAGTCATATTATCGTTGAAATGAATCACCGTTTTATCGGCGAAACTTTTAAATCCTTTTACTTCTAAACTTGTTAAGCGCATCTCGTTAATTGTTAATCGTTAATTGTTAATCGTTTTAGAATCCTGAAAGATTAACTTTCCTTAAAAAAGGGATGCAAATTTAGCAGAATAGCTGACTTATAAAAGCCATGTGAGAAAGTTGTGGAAAGGTAATTTGGGCTGTGTTTCATTGTTTTTAAGGAATGTTTGTGAAAAACCAAAACCAAATTTTACTTTTGAAAAAAATATCAACTTGGAAACATTGACTAATTGCAGGGTTTGTCATCACCCCTTAAAATTTATAAAAAATTTGCAAGGTAACAGAATTGCTGTACCTATTCCGTTGTATGCTTGCTACAATTGTAACACGATGTTTACCCATCCAAAAGAGTTTATGGCGCAACGCCAGTTTGATGATTTTGATATGGATTGGTACCTGAAACGCAAGCCCAAAGCGCAAAATAAGATTACCAACGTGTTGCACAAAATGACAAAAATGGGCATCAAACACGAAGGGAAATTTTTAGACATTGGGTGCGGTTTGGGTTATAGCATGGAAGTAGCGAAAAACTATGGTTACGAAACTTTTGGTGTAGAGCCTTTGGTGGCAGCGGCTAATCATGCTATTGATGTTTTGCATTTGAATGTAAAAAAAGGATTTTTCGACCCGAAAGATTATCCTGCCAACTCGTTTGATTTAATTTGGCTCGACCAAGTTTTAGAACATGTTTACGAGCCCGATAAATTATTTGCCGATATTATTACCATTTTAAAACCAGGTGGAATATTTTTTCTTGGGCTTCCAAATGTTGATTGGATGTGGCTTTTGCTCACTCAAGCCAAATTAACCCCAAAAATAAATGTGTTCAACGACCCTGAAGAACACATCAATTATTACCAACGAAAAAGCATCGAATATTTGTGTAAACAAAATGGGGTAGTGATTGCTGATTTATTTTATCCAAGAAATTTCATCAAAATTCCTTTCAAAATTTTGAACATGACTACGGGTTATTATTTAATTCAAAAGCCGAAAAAATAATGGTGAATGATAAATTATTAATGATGAATTGGTTTCACAAATGAAAGTAGTGTTATCATTTTTACTATTGTTTTCTTTTGCTGTTTTTGCTCAAGAAGAAAAAGTATTGCAAACAGGCTTTGCCAGTTATTATAGCCGAAAAAGCAATGGAGCAAAGACTTCCAGCGGCGAAAGATTAAACTCTGATAGTTTAGTTTGTGCCCATCGCACTTTACCATTTGGTACAAAGATAAAAGTGCTGAATGTGAAAAATGGAAAATCAATTATCGTAAAAGTGATTGACCGTGGACCTTTTGGCAAAGGCAGAGTCGTTGATTTAAGTTATGCCGCAGCCGATAGTTTAGATATGATTAGAAGTGGTGTGGCACAGGTACAATTGATTGTGGTAGAATAGAATTTGTGGTTGAAAAAATGCAAATCCTAAATCGTTGTTAATTGAATTTCATTATGATTTTGATAAAATAATTTTGAATCATTAATTCATCAAAATCATTTTTACCATGAAAAATTTTATGCTCATCGGCGCCATGATGCTGGTATTCACATCTTGCTTCGATACACAATTCATCAGCGTTTCAAATGTTAACAATGCCACCGAAAAAGTAAAATTGTATTTCACCGAAAAACCTACTCAGCCATACCAAGAAATTGGATTGATTAGCATTGGCACTCAAGCTGATGATTCAAAAAAGAATTTAGATAAACTGCGTAAAGAAGTTTTGAAAAGAAATGGCGACGCTGCCATGAACATTACTTTTTTAAACACCCGGAGCAATAATATTATTTCAGCCGTGGTGATAAAGTTTGTGCAATAGTTCTTCTTTCATCGCTACCGATTTTTTGATGTTAAATTCAACATCATTCACTTGAATAACAGGATGAATAAGCCTTACAGCGTTGGTTACAAATATTTCATCGGCTTGCAGCAATTCATTTTTGGCAACTGATTTTTCTTGCACAGCAAAATGCTGCATCACTAATTTTCTTCCAATTCCATCCACACCACCATCAGTAATTGGTGGTGTAAAAATGGTTTCGTTTTTGATGAAAAACAAATTGTAGTTGGTGCAATCAGCAATATTATTTTCGGTGTTTAGCACAATGGCTTCATCAGCAATTTTATTTTTCGCAAATTGCGCAGCCATCACATAAATCAAAGCATTTGCGCTTTTTAGGTTGGCTAATTTGCCCGTTGCTTTTTTTTCATTTTCATAAAAGCAGAGGCTTAAATTTTCATTCTTCGGCTGCCACTTTTTTATTTCGGCTAAATATGAAAACGTGTTTAGTTTAGATAAATAGCCACTTTCACCATTTCTGAAAAAATTTATTTTCACCACAGCATTAATATTTTCAATTTTATTGGCAATGATTAATTGATGCAATTCGCGTTCAATATTTTCAAAAATAAAATCACTAGGCATTTCAAAATTTAAAATTTCGCAGCTTGATTTTATTCTTTCAACATGAAATTTTAACAACG
>CAIQHW010000601.1 GCA_903871715.1 uncultured bacterium | reverse complement strand
ATGCTAAACAATCCTCCAACCCTACGGCTATGGCTTCGTCCACATCTTTTAGCCGATAACAATCGATATGGTAAATAAAATTTTCACCAGCATATTCTTGAATAATGGGAAAAGTGGGGCTACTTACCAAGCCATCAAATTGCAGTACTTTGCACAAATGCTTGATGAACGTGGTTTTGCCAGCACCCATAGGCGCATCGAAGCAAAATATTTTTTCGCCAGCCGCCCATTGCAATAATTGAAACGCAGCGTTATCAAGCATTTCAATCGAATCAACCATGATTTCAAAATCATTCATGCTGCAAAGAAAATGAAGTTTTATTTGGGAAATAGAAAAAAATCAACTGCTTAATTTTCAGTTTTGTGCTTTTGAAAAAATATTCTAACTTTGAAAATCTTGTTACAATTTTTTTGAAAAAATAATATGAGCATCAAAGTTTTAATTTTTGCGCTTATCTTTTTATTACTTGGCTTGTTTTCTTTTGCCCAGAATAGTATTGTGAAACGACCACAACGCTGCCATACGCAGCCTCCATCGCAGGTTTGGAATAATTGGTTTAACCAAAAAGTGAATGATTACAAACAAAATTTGGCAAAAGAAAAATCTAAATCAACCTCATCGTATTTGATTCCAGTTGTGTTTCATATAATTTATGGCAATGAAGCTGAAGGAACTTATCCAAATTTAGACCAAGCGCAAATTGTTTCACAAATAAATATACTAAACAACGACTATGCTGGAATAGGCTTCAATACAGGCTTGTATTCACAAATGGGGGCGAATGGGCATTTGCCATTCTACGAATATTCACAAACTAATAGCCTGCCTGCGCCTGATGATAACGGTGTAACCATTTCTAATACTGGCATTTCATTTATATTAGCAAGCGAAGACCCAAGTGGAAACCTATTACCAGAGCCTGGCATTGATAGAGAAAGCTATATTACTAAAAAGTGGTCAAACCCAGCATCTATACCAGACGAAGGTACATTAATGAGTTATCTTGATCAAACTATTAAACCCAACACAATTTGGGACCCTACAAAATATTTTAATGTATGGCTGACTGATGAAAATAATAGTGTACAAATGTTAGGTTATTCTACTTTTCCGAGTGGTACAAATTTAGCTGGATTAGATGGTGGGGGTTCCAGCAATGCCAATGCAACCACTGATGGATGCTGGATTTGGAGTATGTCTTGTGGCGATACAATAAGTGTCGCAGCACCATATAATAAAGGCAGAACATTAACTCATGAATCAGGTCATTATCTTGGTTTGCGTCATGTGTGGGGCGACGGCAATTGCTTAACTGATTATTGCAACGATATCCCTCCAGCTGCCACAGCCAATTATGTTTCACAAGGCACTGGATATCCTTATCATGTCAACACTTGCAGCAGTGCCGGAGCGTACAATAATAATGTAGATGGTGAAATGTTTATGAATTTTATGGATTATAGCGATGATGGGGCAATGTGGATGTTTACTAACGACCAACTTTTAAGAATGCATACGGCTCTAACACAAAGTACTGATAGAATTGGATTAACTGCTTCTGCCAATTCTATGCGAACAAAAAGTGTTGCAAAAATCAGCTTAGATAAAAGCATTGATATTTACCCCAATCCCACTGTTGATGGGCATTTCAATATTAGTGTAAACGTTGCAGAGGCTACTAATTTGCAAATTGTGATTGAAAACATATTGGGTAAACTTGTGTTTAAAAATAATGAAAATAGTGTTGCTCATAATACGCTGCGTTATCAATTCCCAACTTTTGAAAAGGGCATATACTTTATTACTATCATAAATAGTAATGGCGATAAAATTGTTCGTAAAATTGTTGTACAATAGAATCCAAGCCTCATTGCGCAATGAGCGCAGCGAATGGAGGGACGAAGCATAAAAAAGAATTCTTAAAAAATCCTGACCAATTAATTTTTGATTGGGATTTTTTTTGCTGCTGATTTTAAAAGTATTTTCGCAGCAATTTTTTAAACAAAAAAGCGAATGAATTATCATCAACTTGTTGAAGCAATAAAAGCGAAAAAGAATTTTTTGTGTGTGGGTTTGGATAGTGATTTTGAAAAAATTCCAAAACATTTATTACAGTTTGATGACCCGATTTTTGAGTTCAACAAAAGAATAATTGACGCCACAAAAGAACATTGTGTGGCATACAAACCCAACACTGCTTTTTACGAATCACAAGGGGCAAAAGGTTGGAGCAGTTTGCAAAAAACGGTTGATTATATTGGCAGTTCGCATTTCATCATTGCCGACGCAAAACGAGGCGACATCGGCAATACAGCCGAACAATATGCCAAAGCCTTTTTTGAAAACATGAATTGTGATGCGGTAACAATTTCACCCTACATGGGCAGAGATGCAGTATTGCCATTTTTAAAATTTAAAGAAAAATTCGCCATCGTATTGGCATTAACCAGCAACGAAAGCGCAAAAGATTTTCAGTTTTTTGGCGATGGAAAAACTACACTTTTTGAAAAAGTAATTCAGCAATCAAACCATTGGGGCAACGAAGAAAATATCATGTTCGTAGTGGGTGCAACCAAGCCAGAATATTTTAAACAAATCCGTGCAATTGCGCCTCATCATTTTTTGTTAGTGCCTGGCGTGGGCACTCAAGGCGGCTCGGTGGCTGATGTGTGCAAATTTGGGTTGAATAAAAATGTGGGGTTACTGATAAATGTAAGCCGTCAAATTATTTTTGCATCCAGCGGAATTGATTTTGATAAACAAGCAAATGCTGCAGCCAAGCAGTTTGCAGCCGAAATGAAAAATTATGTGACATAAAAAAGCAGGAAAATTTTCCTGCTTTTTTGAAAATAAATTTGAGCACTATCTTCTACCGTACCATTTCTTTTTATTGTTAGTACCAGCCGTGTTATTAGCTGATGAAAAGTTAGAACGACGGGGATTGCCACCACCGCCGCCTCTTTGCGCAGATGGCGGAATTTTTGAAACATGATTATTCAACAATGGAAATGGATGATTTTCCACCACTGGAATTTTTTTAGCAATCAATTTTTCAATATCGCGAAACCAATCTTTTTCTTCGGCATCACAAAATGAATAGGCTGTGCCTTTTGCACCAGCTCTGCCCGTTCTGCCAATGCGATGTACATAAGTTTCGCTGATGTTTGGAATTTCAAAATTTATTACAAACTGCAAATCATCCACATCAATGCCTCGTGCTGCAATGTCAGTTGCTACAAGCACTCTGATAGCCTGTTCTTTAAAATCGCGAAGTGCATTTTGCCTTGCATTTTGCCCTTTATTGCCATGAATGGCTGCTGATTTTACGCCGTTTTTTTGCAACACTTTTACCACTTTATCTGCCCCATGTTTTGTTCGGGTAAACACCAATGCTGTTTTAATATTTTCATCTTTCAACACTTCAATCAGCAAATCAATTTTCTTTCCTTTATCTACAAAATAAACAAATTGGTTGATGGTTTCGGCAGTAGATGAAACTGGTGTAACCTCCACCCGTGTTGGGTTGTGAAGAATTGTGTCGGATAATTTTTTGATTTCCATAGGCATCGTTGCCGAGAAAAAAAGTGTTTGTCTTTTGGTAGGTAATGCGGCAATAATTTTTTTTACGTCGTTGATAAAACCCATGTCTAACATTCTATCGGCTTCATCTAAAACAAAAATTTCCACTTCTCTTAATGACACAATTCGTTGTTGTATCAAATCTAATAATCTGCCTGGTGTGGCAATCAAAATATCAACACCTCGATTTATCGCTGCGGCTTGATGAAACTGGCTTACACCGCCAAAAATCACAGTGCTAATTAATCCTGTATGACGACCATAAGATTTAAAACTCTCATCAATTTGAATGGCTAATTCACGAGTGGGTGTAACTACCAAACTGCGAATTTTTCTTTTTTGCGTAGTTGTTTTTTCGGTGTTTAATAATTGTAAAATCGGTATAGCAAAAGCAGCTGTTTTGCCAGTGCCAGTTTGCGCACAGCCTAATAAATCCTTTCGTTGCAATACAATAGGAATGGCTTGCGATTGAATAGGAGTGGGCGTTGTGTAGCCTTCTTCTTTTAATGATTTAAGAATAGGAGCAATAATATTTAAGTTTTGAAAGGGCATAAATTTTAAAAAATAATTGTTGCATCGTTTTTTGAAAAACGATTTTGAGTGATGAAAATATTTGGGGTAAAATTGAAAATAGTAAAAGCCTAAAACAGGAGAAGATGTTGAAAAAGTAGCTACTATTTCTTTTAATAATTGAAACAAAGATACAACAATAAAGTGGGAAATTGATTTTTAGATGTTGTTATTGTGAAAAACGAAACAGCTTTTTTCATTTCTTTACAACAAAATTTCAAACAAAATAATTTTGCTAAAATCATTTTTCCAAACCAAATTAATTGAAGCTGGTTGCGATGAGGCAGGCAGAGGATGCTTGGCTGGTCCTGTGTTTGCGGCTGCTGTTATTTTACCCAAAAACTATAAAAACGATTTATTGAATGACAGCAAAAAATTATCCGAATCGGTTAGAAATGATTTGCGAAAAGTGATTGAAAAAGAAGCTGTTGCTTTTGCGGTGGCATCGGTTGATAATCACGAAATTGATAAAATCAACATTCTGCAGGCATCGTTCAAAGCCATGCACAAAGCGGTTTTACAATTGAAAAAAACACCTGAATTATTGTTGATTGATGGAAATAGATTTACACCGTTTCCACAAATTCCGCATCAATGTTTTGTAAAAGGGGATGGTATTTTTATGAGCATTGCAGCGGCATCAATTTTAGCAAAAACTTATCGCGATGAGTTCATGGAAAAAATTGCTTGTGAGCATCCGCAATATGATTGGCATTTAAACAAAGGCTATCCCACAGCCCATCACAGAGCCATGCTGGCAAAATTTGGTGTTACAAAATATCACCGCAAAACTTTTAAATGGAAAGAGCAACCCACTTTATTTTAAAACTAAAAAGCCGAATCAAAAATTGATTCCGCTTTAATTTTTTTATCGCGTTGGTGGATTATTATTGGGGCGATTGTTGTTGTTAAATCGCCGATTATTATTGTTGTTATTTGGTCGGCGATTATTGTTGTTGCCTCCATTATTTCCGCTACTACTGCCACTTCCAGCAGCATTGTTGTTTCTATTATTGTTGTTGGGGCGATTGCGATTGTTATTATTTCGATTGCGATTATTGCCACCAAATTGTCGTTTGGTATTCATATCTACACCACGATGAAATTGGCGAAGCTGCATATTTTTTATGCTTTGCGCTTCATCCAAATACAATTCATTGCCACTCATCATGCGCAAATCGTCTTTAATTGTATCATCATTTACATCTTCATTATTCCAATTTCGATAAGTCATTTTCATCACCGTAGCAATACTTTCAGCAAATTGCGCTTTTTTTTCTGCATCAGTTTCAGCCAATGCCTTTGCAATTAGTACTTCTACATTATGCCCGTAATGCCTGAATTTTACTGCATGTCGCGGATATTTCAGCATCTTCGGTTTTGCCACCACTGTTTCGGGCGTTGGTGTTGGATAAGGCGAATCTACATCCAATTTAAAATCGCTCATGATAAATAAATGGTCCCACAATTTATGTCTGAAATCTTCCACATTTTTTAAATGAGGAAACAACATGCCCATCAACTCGATGGTCGATTTTGCAAACTGGTTGCGCTTTTCACGGTCTTCGATGGCGATGATATATTCCACCACTTTTTGCATGTGTCTGCCGTATTCCTTAATGTTTAATTTGCCACGTAACGTGTTGTATTGCATGAAATAATTTTTCTATAAAATTTTTGGCGTCAACAAAACGGTGAGTAAATTTTGTGTTGTTGAGGCATTGAGCAAATAAATTGCTGTTTCAAAAATAAGCAATCATTTTGAAATGAGCGCAATAAAATTCTTTGTGCATCTTTGTTGTGGCTCAAAAAATTGTTTTCAAAAAATATTTTCAAATGAAACACATAGCCCTTTTTACAAGCGGTGGCGACGCACCAGGCATGAATGCAGCTATCAGAGCAGTGGTAAGAACCGCTATCAGCAAAGGTTTGCAAGTGAGTGGCATCAAGCATGGTTATGAGGGAATGATAAATGACGAGTTTGTAAAAATGAATTTGGATAGTGTTTCTAACATTATTCAAACTGGTGGAACTATCTTAAAAACCAGTCGCAGTGAGCGTTTTAAAACTACTGAAGGAAGAAAAACAGCTTTTGAAAATTTACAAAAACATAAAATTGATGGCCTAATTGCTATTGGTGGCGATGGTACTTTTACGGGTGCAAATGTTTTTAAAAATGAGTACAACGTGCCCTGTGTGGGCGTTCCAGGCACGATTGATAAAGATTTGAGCGGCACCGATTTCACTATTGGATTTGATACCGCAGTGAACACAGCCATGTATGCCATTGATAAAATCAGAGACACTGCCGATGCTCACGACAGAATATTTTTTGTAGAAGTGATGGGCAGAGATGCAGGCTACATCGCACTGAACGCTGGTATTGCAACAGGCGCAGAAGAAATTTTAATTCCCGAAACACCCACTTATTTAGAAGATTTGTACAAACATTTGGCAGATGATTTTCGGCGAAAAAAAATGTGCCACATTATTATTGTTGCCGAAGGCGACGATGCAGGTCATGCGATAACGATTGCTGAAAAAGTGAAAAAACAATTTCCAAATATTGATGCTCGAACAACGGTGTTAGGGCATATTCAACGTGGTGGTTCGCCCACATATTTTGATAGAGTGCTTGCCAGCCGATTAGGTTTTGCAGCCGTAGAAGCCTTGCTGGACAATAACTTTCAGGTGATGGCAGGATTGGTGAATGATAAAATTGTGTACACAAAATTTGAAAATGTAATTAAACAACATCCATCCATCGACAAAGAAATTTTGAAAATGGTGAAGATTTTGGCTTCGTAAAAAAATAAAAATGAACAAAACAAAAATAGTTGCAACAGTAGGACCAGCTTGTAGTTCGTACGAAATGTTGTATGAATTAATGAAAGCTGGCGTAAATGTTTTTCGATTAAATTTTTCGCATGGCACTCACGAAAGCCATGGTGAAGTCATCAAACACATTCGCAGATTGAATGCTGAATATGGCTACAACACTGCTATTTTGGGCGATTTGCAAGGACCAAAATTGCGAATTGGTGAAATCGAAAACAACGAGTTACATTTAATTCCAGGTCAGCAAATTTTATTTACCAACGAAAAATGTGTTGGCAATGCACAACGCATTTATGTGTCGTATCCCAACTTGCATGATGATGTAGAAGTGGGTCAAACTATTTTGGTGGATGATGGAAAAATAGAATTAAGAGTTATCGGAATTGACCATGCGAATAAACAAGTGCGGCTGGAATGCCCACAGGGCGGTGTTTTACGTAGCAAGAAAGGAATCAATTTACCCAACACAAAAATTTCGTTGCCTTGTTTAACCGAAAAAGATTTAGCTGATTTAGATTTCATCATCGCTCAAGAGCTAGATTGGGTGGCGCTTTCATTCGTTCGCAAGCCGCAAGATATTGTTGACATCAAAACAATTATTCAGGGCAAAAAAAGTTTTATCAAAGTGATTGCGAAAATTGAAAAGCCCGAAGCGTTGGAATATTTACGTGAAATTATTTTAGAGGCAGATGGTGTGATGGTTGCTCGTGGCGACTTGGGCGTTGAGTTGCCGATTGAACAAATTCCGTTGATTCAAAAAACCATCATCCGAAAATGCTTGCACAGAGCCAAACCTGTGATTATGGCTACGCAAATGATGGAGAGCATGATGGAAAATACGAAGCCTTCACGAGCCGATATTACGGATGTTGCCAGTGCTGTATTAGAAGGTGCTGATGCAGTGATGTTGAGCGGCGAAACCGCATCAGGTCAGCATCCTGTGTTAGTAGTAGAAACTATGAAACGCATTATTGTGGAAGTGGAAAAAGAAGAAGGTGTTTACAATCGCAACCTTATTCCGCAAAAACATTCGCCAAGTTTTTTGAGTGATGCCTTGTGTTATAATGCCGCTGAAATAGCTGCCGATATTGAAGCTGACGCTTTGATTGCAACAACAAGAAGTGGTTACACCGCATTTATGGTGAGCAGTTTTCGCCCACATTGTCCACTGTATGTTTTTACGGATAGAAAATCATTAGTGAATCAAATCAGCCTCAGTTGGGGTGTTCGGGCTGCTTTTTATTATCAGGATATGAATACGATTGACGAAATGGTTGCAGGCACTCACAAAATTTTGAAAGAGAAAAATTTTCTTCAAAAGGATAATGTGGTTGTAAACACAGGCTCCATGCCCACTTCAAAGGAATTGCCAACTAATATGGTGAAGATTACGAAGGTGGAATAATTTTTTTTTTTTCATTTTTATACATACATTTGCAACCGCTTTCAATTGGATTTGTTTATTGTTTAGGTTGAAAGCACATTTTTTTCACTAACATAAAAACTAATAAACATGACACAACCTGCTACCACAGCGGCTTTACATGCCGCAATTTCAAAAAACATTTTAATAATCGATGGTGCTATGGGCACTATGATTCAGCGTTACAAACTCACTGAAGCCGATTATCGCGGTGAATTTTTCAAAGATTCCAAGCACGATTTGAAAGGCAATAATGATTTGTTGTCCATCACAAGACCTGATATTATTTCGGCTATTCATAAAGAATATTTGGAAGCTGGTGCTGATATTATTGAAACCAATACATTCAGTGGAACTACTATTGCGCAAGCTGATTATCATTTACAAAATGAAGTTTACGACATCAATTTTGAATCAGCGAAATTGGCCAAAGCTGCGGCATTGGAGTGCACAACAAAAAATCCTGACAAACCTCGTTTTGTTGCAGGAGCAATTGGTCCAACCAACAGAACGCTGTCGCTATCTCCTGATGTAAACAATCCTGGTTATCGTGCTGTAACTTTTGATGAAGTGATGCAAGCCTATTATGAACAAGTGGAAGCCCTTGTGGATGGCGGCGTTGACATCATTTTAATCGAAACGATTTTCGATACATTAAATGCAAAAGCTGCAATTTTTGCCACGAAAAAATATTTTAAAGACAAGCAAATTGAATTGCCGATAATGATTAGCGGTACTATCACCGATGCCAGTGGCAGAACTTTAAGTGGACAAACTTTAGAAGCTTTTTATACTTCCATTGCTCATGCCAAACCATTTTCTGTTGGTTTGAATTGTGCTTTGGGAGCGGCTGATATGCGTCAGCACATTGAAGAATTGAATCAAATTGCATCGTGTTATGTGAGTTGTTATCCGAATGCAGGTTTGCCAAATGCATTTGGTGGCTATGATGAAACGCCTGAAATGATGTGTGCTGTGATTGATGAATGGGTTGTGAATGGTTGGGTAAATATTGTTGGCGGCTGCTGCGGCACTTCACCTGACCATATTAAACACATGGCGGAGCATATGAAGAAGTTTAAACCGAGAGAATTGCCAACACTTGAAACAGTATAGCCACAAAGACACAAAGAATTTTAAGATTCCAAATTGGAATCTTAGAGAAATTTGAAGTCACAATTTGCAACTTCCAATTTTGGAGAATAAAAACGATTTAGAATGAAAAATAAATCTACCGAAATAATTATTTCCGACACACAAATATTGGAACGAATATTTATTATTCGTGGTCAGAAAGTTATGTTGGATAGGGATTTAGCGGAAATGTATGAAGTTGAAACGAAAGTTTTAATACAGTCAGTAAAAAGAAATCTTAAAAGGTTTCCTGATGATTTTATGTTTCAACTATCTAGAGAAGAATGGGAAACTTTGAGGTCACAAATTGTGACCTCAAAGTTTGAAAAGAGAGGCGGCACTCAATATTTGCCTTACGCCTTCACCGAACAAGGCGTAGCAATGCTTTCGAGTGTTTTGAAATCGGATAGAGCAATCGAAGTGAATATTCAAATCATCAGATTGTTTACCAAAATGAAGGGATTTATTTTAGAACATAAAGACTTGTATTTGAAATTGGAACAGTTGGAATTTAAGTTCACATCGCACGATAGGAAAATGAAAACTATTTTCGATTACCTAAATAAACTACTGCAACAAGAAGCAAAACCGAGAACTGTGATTGAAGGATTTAAAAAGAAAAAATGATTTTGAAAAAAAACAAAAACATACTGTTCAAAGTATCATTGGTGGCTTGTTTCGCTATATCGCTATTGTTTGCGATTATGTTGTTTTTTGCTCCTTGGTTTGCTTCGTTTGATGAGGATAAAAATGAAATTTCTCCAACCCATCAAACGAAGATTCTTACTTTTTTAGTTTGCTATGCTTTAATCATTTTGATTTTCTTGTTGAATTTTTTTCTTTTCAAAAAACACTTTTTCAAAAGAAAACAAACTCATAATTCTTAACTCGTAATTCATACATCTTGACAACAATACATCCATACTTAAAACTTTCAGGACTTGAACCATTAACGCTTCGACCAGATACTAATTTCATCAACATCGGAGAACGTACCAACGTAACTGGTTCGAAAATGTTTGCTCGATTAATCAAAGAAGATAAATACGATGAAGCCTTGGCTGTGGCTTTGCAGCAGGTGGAGAATGGTGCACAAATTATTGATGTGAACATGGATGAAGGTATGTTGGATGGCGAAGCTGCGATGACCAAATTTTTAAATTTGATTGCCAGCGAACCTAACATCAGCAAAGTGCCAATAATGATTGACAGCAGCAAATGGAGTGTGATTGAGGCTGGTTTGAAATGTGTGCAAGGCAAAGCGATTGTGAATTCGATTTCGATGAAAGAAGGCGAAGCAAAATTTATTCACGAAGCCGAATTGTGTTTGATGTACGGCGCAGCCGTTGTGGTAATGGCTTTCGACGAACAAGGGCAAGCTGATACGATTGAAAGAAAAGTTTCGATTTGCGAAAGAGCGTATAAAATTTTGACGGAGCAAGTTGGTTTTGCACCGCAAGACATCATCTTCGACCCTAACATTTTTGCAGTAGCCACAGGCATTGAAGAGCATAATAATTATGCGGTGAATTTTATTGAAGCCACAAGAATCATCAAGCAAAAAATGCCATTGGTGAAAGTAAGTGGTGGTGTGAGTAATGTGTCATTTTCGTTCAGAGGAAATGATGTTGTTCGTGAAGCAATTCATTCAGTGTTCTTGTATCATGCTATCAAAGCAGGTATGGACATGGGTATTGTAAATGCAGGAATGATACAGGTTTATGATGAAATTGAACCGAAATTATTGGAGTTGGTGGAAGATGTAATTTTAAATCGAAGAGATGATGCTACAGAAAGATTAGTTGCGCATGCTGATACAATTAAGAGCAAAGGAAAAGTTTTAGTAAAAGATGAAACATGGCGTAAAGGCACAGTGGAAGAACGTTTGACACATTCGTTAGTGAATGGCATCATCGAATACATTGATGCAGATACAGAAGAAGCTCGACAAAAGTATGGTCGTCCTTTGCATGTGATTGAAGGTCCGTTGATGGCTGGAATGAGTGTGGTGGGTGATTTATTTGGTAGTGGAAAAATGTTTTTACCTCAAGTGGTGAAGAGTGCCAGAGTAATGAAAAAATCGGTGGCATATCTTACACCTTTTATCGAACAAGAAAAATTAGATAATCCAAGTTTTGACCAAGGCGGTGCAAAAAAAATATTGATGGCAACGGTGAAAGGCGATGTACACGACATCGGCAAAAACATAGTGGGTGTGGTATTGGGTTGTAATGGTTATGAAATTATTGATTTAGGAGTGATGGTTCATGCCGAAAAAATATTGCAAACAGCTAAAGAAAAAAATGTTGACATTATTGGTTTGAGTGGATTGATTACACCATCGTTGGATGAAATGGTGCATGTGGCAAGCGAAATGCAACGTCAAGGTTTTACCATTCCATTGATGATTGGCGGTGCCACTACATCCCGAATGCATACTGCTGTAAAAGTAGCACCAGCCTACAATAATGCAGTGATTCATGTGTTGGACGCATCGAAAAGTGTGAATGTTTCAACCACTTTGTTGAGTGAAGAAAAAGAAAAATTTACCTCGGAAGTAAAAGCAGAATATCAAAAATTGGCAGAAGATTTTGCCAATAAAAAATCTGACAAAAAATTATTGCCAATTGAAAAAGCAAGAGAAAACAAATTCAAAATTGATTGGGCAAAAGAAAAAATTGCTAAACCAAATTTCATTGGTGTAAAACATTTAGAGAATTACGACTTGGCTGAAATAGCTGAATATATTGATTGGACGCCGTTTTTCATCACTTGGGAAATGCACGGAAAATTTCCTGCCATTTTAAAAGATGAAATTGTTGGTGAACAATCAACACATTTATACAATGATGCTCAAAAAATGTTGCAGCAAATTATTTCAGAAAAATGGTTGACTGCAAAAGCTTCGTTTGGAATTTTTGAAGCCAATTCAAATGATGCAGATGATGTGGAAATCAATTTACAATCATCAAATATCAATTTGCAATTTTTAAGACAGCAGACAACTAAAGCATCTAATCAACCAAATCTTTGTCTTGCAGATTTTATTGCGCCGAAGCAAAGCAATTCTCAGGATTACATTGGAGCATTCGCAGTTACGGCAGGAATTGGCATTGAAAAGTACGTAAAACAATTTGAAGATAATCATGATGATTATTCTTCTATCATGCTGAAAGCCTTGGCTGACAGGCTTGCTGAAGCATTTGCAGAATTATTGCATAAGAAAGTTAGAACAGAATATTGGGGTTATGAAACTGTAGAAACTTTAACCAATGAACAATTGATTGCTGAAGAATACAATGGCATTCGTCCTGCACCAGGCTATCCTGCTTGCCCTGACCATACTGAAAAAATAAAATTGTTTGAGTTGATTGATGCAACCAAGCAATCTGAAATTACTTTAACAGAATCGTTGGCAATGTATCCTGCTGCAAGTGTGAGCGGTTGGTATTTTGCTTCGCCGCATGCTAAATATTTCGGCGTTGGAAAAATTGATAAATCGCAATTAGCTGATTATGCTCAACGAAAAGGAATGAGTTATGAAGATGCTGAGAAATGGTTGAGGCCTACGTTGGGGTAAATTATTTTTCGTAAATTTCTGTGGTGATTTTATTAATTAAACTTGCTGGCATAAATCCTACTGCTTTTGCACTCCACCAATTTATTGCACCCGGAATGATTTCATACTTTTTGTTGAACATGGCTTTCAGAGCGATGTTGGCAACATCTTTGGGTGTCATATTTACCTTGTCTGCCATTTTTCTAATCTTGTCATTAAAGCCGCCACGGTCTATAAAACCAGTATCTGTGCCGCCTGGCAGCAGGCAGGTAACTGACACATTGGGTGCATGTTTTTTCAATTCAATTTGCAATGCTTTTGTAAAACTATCTATAAATGCTTTTGATGCGCCATAACTATTCAAATAAGGCATCGGCTGAAAAGCCGTAGTGCTGCTCACGTTCAGGATGTAAGCTTGTTTTTGTGCTTTTAAAATGGGCAACAATTGATGCGTTAATGAAAGCACCGCATGAATATTTACTTGCAACATTTTGTTTTGTTCGTCCATCGACAATTCTTCAAACGTGCCCCACAAGCCATATCCAGCGTTGTTGATTAAAATTGAAAGTGGAATTTTATTTTGTAAAACATAATCAACCACTTGTTGTGTTTGAGCAGCATCTGCTAAATCTTTTTTCAAAATAATTACCTCGACACCAAATTCGGTTTGCAATTTTTGTTGCAGCTCGTTTAAGTTTTTTTCATTGCGCCCAACCACAATTAGGTTGTATTTTTTCTTCGCCAATTCAAAACACATGGCTTTGCCAATTCCGCTGCTGCCACCAGTTACAAGCGCATATTCTTTTTGCATGATAATAGTTTTGTCATAAAAAAACCTTACAGTTTTTTTGTTGCTGTAAGGTTTTTCTTTTGTTTAAAATAGATTATTTCAACTTTGCTAACTTGCCTAATTTGTGATAAAATGGTGTTCTTCCATCAGGCTGTCTTTCATTTACGGGTCCACAAATTAATGGCACATACATCACTCTGCGTCGGCTCTTTGCTCCTATGTGTGGCGACTTTCCTACCCGATGCCAAATTCTTCCGTCGTGCAAAGCTAAATCACCAGCTTTGGCTGAAAGCATAATTTCTTTTGGATCTTTTTTGGTGTTTACAAATTGAACTTTGCCAAACAACATCTTCATTATTGATTGATCTTGCGAACATGGAATAATGCGCAAACCACCATTTGTTTCGTTGCTATCATCTAAATAAATCCCCACATTTATCATCGGGTATAATTTTTTTCCAACCATCACATCCCTTGAAATATCAGTATGCCAACCCATTTGGCGGAAATTACTATTTTCTGTATTGATGTAATAATTAGTAACCACACCATCTTTTTCTTTCAATCCTAATCGCGATTCGTAATCGGGAATAAACTTTGCCAATAATTTAAAACGTTCATCGGTATACAATTTTGCTACTTCATCAGCCACTAAATTTGAGTACGGCAAACGATGCACAATTGCTTTACCCGTTTCATCAAAACCATAATTAATAGGAATACCATTAATAGAATCTTTCCCTTCGGAAATTAGTTTTTCATAACCTTCGTTCAACGACTGAATGATACGTTGAATCTGATCTTGCGTAATAAAATTGGTATAATGAACAAAGCCATATTTGTTGTAAAAGTCCACATGCTCGTCTTCCACTTTAGCGCCTAATTTGTACTTCTTATTGATATCTAACATTTCTTGTTTCTAAAAATTTGTTTGCAAAGTTAATCGAAAAATTAAAAATTAATTAACCTAAATTAGTTAACGATTTTTGCTTTTTAATTATCGCTCATCATTTCATCAATTAAAAAAACAAACACCTCTCGTGGGCCGTGAACGCCGACCACTAGCGTTTTTTCGATGTCGGCAGTTCGGCTCGGACCAGTAGCAAAATTCATTAACGAAGGCAACCGCTCTGGAAATTTTTGTTTCATCTCGCTAATGGCATCTTTCAAATCATTCACCACTTGATTGGTAAACGCAATGACAACATGCACAGGTGGAAAAATAGAAAGCGTTCTTCCGCTTTCTTGTTTCGAACTTAAGGTGATGGTGCCAGTTCTAGCCACTAAAAATTCGCAACCCGTGATGCCAGCATCGCAAACATCCACTGTGGCGGTGTCGCGAAAAGATGTGATTTGTGAAATATTTTTTTGCGCAAATAATTCAAGCAATTTTTTATCCCAACAAATAATACTGTTCCAATTTTTTTCGGCTAAAAGTGTGTTGAAGTTTTGTGCAAATTCCGATGCGTCTTCGCAATAAATAAAATTGCCGCCCAACTCTGTAAATGCCTTTGCAAACTGCATTTCAAGCCCATGATGGTCGTTAGTATAAACGCTGGTTTGATTATCAATATTGGCAAATGGCTGCGGCACTTTTACGTCCAAGGCTTTGCGAATGCGTTTCAATATTTTTTCTTTTGAACCAGATGCTTTCAATGGCTGCATGTAGCTAATTTTTTTTCAAAGATAGTACCTAATTTTTCTTTTGACGGCAGGATTTTTCTCATGAACCTTTTGTTCAAAAACTCAATAAACATTGTTTTTCAAAATAGAAAACAACAAGTCTTTTGCCCGATACAACTGCGTTTTGACAGTACCCACAGGCATTTTCATTTCCGCTGCAATTTCTTCGTAGCTATATTCTTTGTAGTAGCGCAGCTCAATCAGTTGGCGATATTTCGAGTTTAATTTTTCAATCGTGGTTTTTAAATTTTCGGCTCGTTGTTTTTTTATAAAAACTTCTTCGGGGTCGGGCATTTCATCGGGTATGTTGTGCGAATGGTCTTTATCTTTTTCATTTTTCAATGGTTCATGAATGGATAAAGTTTCCACCTTTTTTTTTCGCAAAAAATCAATCGCAATGTTGGTAGCAATGCGATACAACCAAGTGCTGAAAGCCCATTCAGCCTTATACTTTTCAAGTGTGTTAAAAATTTTTCCAAAAGTTTCAATCGTTAAATCTTCAGCATCATCGCGATTGTTCACCAATTTCAGCATCATAAAAAAAACAGCGTCTTTATATTTACTCAACAATTTTTCATAAGCCACCGATGAATTGTGCTTCAATGCCGATTGCACCAATTCAAAATCTTCTTTTGCTACACCCGAAAACTTTGGATTTATTTCCATTGTGTAGATGGTTTTTTGATGAGTGCTGGAAATAAAATTATGTTGTACAAAATTTGAAAAATATCCCAAAATGGAAGCCACCAAAACAAATCCATTTCTTTCAAACGCCTCATGGCTACTGCATAATCAATGCCTTGCAATAAAAATCTTGCACCGAAAATGAGCAATACTATTTGCCATTGAAATCGAAAACAAAGCAACGGAATTAACAAACCATAAAACAAAATTTGGGTGATATTTTGCAAGCCCAATAAAAATTTATGAATCGGTTTGTATTTAATGCCGGTGCTGATGTGGCGCTGCTTTTGGTGCATCCAACTTTGCCAAGTAGTTCTGGGCATTGAGTACATAAATGTGGAGGCATCCAATTCAATTCGTGTATTTTTTTTCGTTGCTACTTTATTGATAAATAAATCGTCATCGCCCGAAATGCGGTCTGATTGCGGCATGTAGCCTCGTTTATCAAAATACATTTGCTTTTGGTAAGCCATATTTCTACCCACACCCATGTATGGAATGCCGCTGAGCGCAAAATTAAAATATTGAAATGCAGTAAAAAAAGTTTCAAATCGGATACACTTATTTAAAAAGCCCGACAGTTTTTGATGCGGTGCATAGCCCAACACAATTTCTTTTGGCTGCCTAAAATTGCGCTGCATTTTATACAACCAATTGCTGCCCGATGGCGCACAATCGGCATCAGTTAATAAACACCAATCGTGTTTTGCACCTTTCAAACCCAAGCCCAGAGCCAATCTTTTGCCTTTAAATGTTCGGCTTTCTTGCAAAATATCAATCACTTTTAAATGCGCATATTGCGATTTTAAGTGGCTCAAAAAATTGTTGCTACCATCTTGCGAATTATCGTTGACCACAATCACTTCATAGTTGGAATAGTTTTGTTCTAAAATTGCCGGCAAATTTTTTTGCAAATTTTCCAATTCGTTTTTTGCACAAATCACAATGGTAACGGGGATTGTAGAGCCATCTTCCTTCTTTTTGCTTTTTACAAAAATGATTCTGCTAAAAATAAAAAGGTAGAATAAAACTTGAATGCCTGCTACTCCGTAAAACGCAAACAGCAGCACTCTCAATAATAAATTTACATCAAAATTCATGTAGCAAAATTAAAATCGAATGGTGTTTGCAGGCTTGCAAAGCCGCATGAAATGTACACTTGCTTTTGTTGATAATGGAAAATTTATTGCGCAATAAAATTTTTCCAGCGTTGCAATTGTTCACCTTTTAGCACCCGTGGAAATTTTATTTGTGCACCCACTTTTCCTTCAAATTTTAAGAAGTCTAAAAACATTTGGTTAGGAATTATTTCTACAAAAATTTCTTTCAAAGCCGAAGTTCGTTCAGTATCATAATCATCATTGATAGCACGAAGATGCTCATCCAGCTTATGTTTCAAGGCATTGGCATCAATGGTTTCATCACAACCAATAAACCAACGATGGGCAAAATAGTTGCCGTAAGATTCGGCACAAACAGTATATTCATTCAACTCTACATTATAATAATTGGCTGTCATACTTATAGCTTTGCTCATGTTTTCTCCACTTAAATGTTCACCCGTGATGCTCAAAAAATGTTTGGTTCTGCCCGTAATAATTATCTCACATTTTTCTAAATCCACAACCCGAATTACATCGCCAATTAAATATCGCCAAGTGCCAGCGCATGTACTAATGAGCAGCGCATAATCAACACCAGCTTGCACTTCGTTGATTAAAAATGTTTTTACACCATCTTTTATTTCACCATTTTCATCAAAATTATTTTCATCAAAAACAACAAACTCATAAAAAATTCCACCATTTAAAATCAATGTCATACTGCCTTGGTCGGGTCGAGTTTGAAAGGCAAAAAAACCTTCGCTGGATAAATAACTTTCCATAAAAGTTACTTTTTTTGAAAACAGTTTTTCAAAAGATTTTTTGTAAGGGTCTATCGCAACGCCGCTGTGGATATAGAGATTGAGGTTTGGCCAAATGTCGTGAATGGTTTGTAGTTCATATTTTTCAATAATTTTTTCGAGCAATAATTGGACCCAAGATGGAATGCCTACAATAAAACCAATATCCCATTTTGGTGCGCTTTCGATAATTTGATTGATTTTTTTGTTCCAATTTTTTTGCGCAGCAATTTTGCTACCTGGTTTATAATATCGCTGAAACCATAGTGGTCGGTGCTTTGCGCTGATGCCACTTAAATCGCCCTCGTAATATTGATGTTTGAAAGTGAGTTTTGTGCTGCCGCCAATGAGCAGTGCGCCTTTCCAAAAAGTTTCATTGGGCAAATCAAAATCGGTGAGGCTTAAAATTTGTCTTATGCTTGTGCGTTTGATATTTTTAAGCATGTCGGCAGTGATGGGAATGCGCTTGCTTGCTGTTTCGCTGGTGCCGCTGCTAAGTGCAAAATATTTTACTTTGCCAGGCCAGCATACATTTAATTGCCCTTCTAAAGTTTTATGCCACCATTCGTTAAACAATTTATTGTAGGTGAAAATTGGAATTTGTTGCTGAAATAAATGCTCAACTGTTTTTTTATTTTCTAACAATTCGTTGAATTGATAATGAACCCCAAACTCTGTGTACTGGGCTTGTTTGAGTAATTTAACGAGTTGTTTTTTTTGTTTAGTAATTGGACTTAAATCATTGCCACGTTCAAATCGCTTGCGCAAGGTGAGTGTGTTTTTGATAATGCTGCCAAATATATTCATGTTTGATTTTGGAAAGTGAAAATAAAAAAAACAGCCTCGTTGATTTTCACAACAAGGCTGCAAATTTAACTTTTTTCAAAGATTATTTCGAGATAACAAATTTCTGAGTGTATATTCCTTCTGGTGTTTGAAACTTAATAAAATAAATCCCTGTAGGTTGGTTACTCAAATCAAAATTCATCATTGCAGAATTGTTGATAGTTTGAGTTGGCATACTAGCAACTTGCTGACCAAGCATATTTTCAACTGAAACTGACAATTTTGAAGCGTCACTAAAATCTGAAATTGAAACATTTAACATTCCTGTAGTAGGGTTTGGAAAAACAGAAATTTTACCAAAAGTATTATCCATTGATTCAATTCCTGAAGCTCCGCATGAAGTTGAAACATACCCTAAAGCATATTCTTTAATACCATCTGCATTGGTAACTCTTAACCATACAGTAATATTTTTCTTTGCAGTTTTATAAGAAACGGTATCTGTTGCTCTTGTAGAATTTAGTGGTGTTGGTGTGCTCAAAACATCTGGATTAAAGTTCCAATAGTACGCATTAGCACCAGTAGAGGTAGAGGCAAAATAAAAAGAGTTGCAGGTTATTTTTGTTGATGTAAAACTTGCTGTAGGCAAAGAGAATGAATCTTTCGGAGAGTTAATGGTAAAATCAGCATCAGCAAAGGTTGCTCCATTTATATAAAAAAATTTGCAAGTGCTGTCTAATAAATTTCCAGTACCAGATTTTACAAATAATTTAGCAACAGTTAAAGGTAAAATAGTTGAGTCGTTTGAAGCATTTCTTAAAGCTGTGTAAGGGGCTGCATGCAAAAATCCAGCTTTGTCAAAAGATGTTCCTGATGTAATTGAATATTCTGGTGTTAACATATTTGTTGAAGGATTAAAACCTCTAACGAAAACATCTCTTGAGAAGTTTCGCATACTCTTGGCTCCTCTAAAATCAGCCCATGAATAAAATATTTTTGAATGATCAGGCGTTAATGACATTTGAATTCTACTTTCTTCTGGTTCATTGACTAATGAACCTGTGGAACTTGCGGTAAACCCAATTGAATCAGCAGCAATGTTGTGAACAGTATCAATTAAATTACAAAACCATTTATTTTTTAAATGGTCAAATCTAAAATTTACTAAGAAGGCAGGAGTATTAACAAACGAATTAATAATGTACTGATTGTTGGTTGTTGTACTAATTGCTTCGGCATGTGAAGCACCATACCCAATAACAATGCCAACATTTGGATTGCCATCTTTATCCACTACTAAATCGCTTTCAGTAATGGCATTAGCAGCATAAATTGAATCGCCTATACCAGCAGCACGGGGAAGACCTAAAAGCGAATCACCAATCATTTTTATATCAGCAAATTGAAATGTCATTGGTCCACTCCAAGTTTTGCCACCATTTGTGGTGTGATAGAAAATAGGAGATGCTACATATTCAGAGTTTGAATTAAATGTTCTAGTAATGTCGCCGACTGCATTTATCCAACCATTCATTCCAGTATTATCAAAAGCAATGTTCCAATTTCCAACAAGGTCTGTTGCAACATTATTTGTTCCAGCTATATTATGCTCATCAAAAGGAGGAGTAATCGTGTTGTTTAAAGCCCAAACTACTTCATGGGTAGTAGAATTATAAACACCTTTCATTACTAAAATACTGCTGCCTGTGCCAGCACCACTATTTGTTTTCCCGTCTTGTGCAATAGTCCAATAAACGCCAGGGGCTCCTTCAACCAAGCTTGTAGCCGGTGAAAATCCAGTATTTAAAGAGTCGATAATTGAGATTAAAGAGTCGCTCCAAGTAGTGGCAGTATTACTTAAATTAACCGATCCTTTATCTATTCCCTCCCATACAGAGCTTGCTGCCCCATTATGCCAGCTTCCAGCAAACAAAAGATAAGCATTAGATAGGTTTGTGTTACTTGCAGGATTATAAATAATCCCTTGTGGATAGCGACTTCCATTATTTGCAATTGGATTAGTAGGTTTGTTTTGCGGATTAATGGGTCCAAAATCTAAAGTAAAAGTGTTTCCCAAATCACCTGAAAAATCATAACGATAATTTCCTGTAAAAAAATTAGGATACTGACGAACACTATTTCGATGAATAAAAACGACAGTGTTTAAAGTTTGATTGGTTGCTATGGTATGGCAACTTGGATTCAAAGCTGTAAAAGAATTAGAAGCAGAACCTAATTGCTGAAAGGAAATTTGCCCAAATGCCACCCCAGATAAAACAGATGCAATAAATAGTAGTAAAACTTTTCTCATTGTAAATTGTATTTTGTTGTTAAATTTTGATTAAGAAATAAATTTAAAAAGTCAAAAGTAAATGCCTTTAATGGATTTTCCAAAAAAATATTTTTTGCTTTCAATGCAACCATTTTGCTCAAAAAATCATCTTCTGTCTTTTTTGGCTTGCTGTTCTCTAGCTTTGTATGCCTCATCCAATCGTTGTTGCCAGCCCGATTTTTTTGCTGGGCGTTTTTTGTTTTCTTCAATTTGCAACCGCAATTTATCTTCATCAATCAAAAATTTGTTGATGATTAATTGTTGCGCAATGGCGGTGATATTTTGCAACAAATAATAGTAAGAAAGCGCTGCCGGCGAATTATTAAACAATCCCAAAAACATAATTGGAAACACATACTGCATCCATTGCATGGCTTTCATGTTCGGGTCGCTGCTCATGTTCATTTGATTTCGATTTAAGTAGATAGTAATGTATGTGGTAATCGTCATCAATAAAGTGAACAAGCTAATGTGATTGCCATACCAAGGAATTGAAAATCCTAAGTTATAAATGGAATCGTAGTTGGATAAATCAGTAGCCCACAACCACGATTGCTGGCGCAATTCGATACTCGATGGAAAGAAAGAATACATCGCCATCAACACTGGAATTTGAATTAATTGCGGCAAACAACCGCCCAGTGGATTCACACCAGCCTTGCTGTTTAGCTTCATTTGCTCTTGCCCAAATTTTACAGTATCGTCTTTAAATTTTTCTCTCAGCGCATCCAACTCAGGTTTTAAAATGCGCATTTTTGCTGCGCTGGTAAAGGTTTTGATGTTGAGTGGAAATAGTATCATGCGCACAATCAACACAATGATTAAGATAATTACACCATAGCTTAAATGAAATCCATCTAAAAAATTAAAAACAGGAATGATGAAGAATTTGTTTATCCATTTTACCCATTTAAAAATGCCTACACCAAGTGTTACAATCTTCTCCAGTCCTATGTTGTACGATTTTAATTCATTGTATTTATTCGGTCCTATATGCCATTGCAAATGAAAAGTTTGGTCAGCTGAATGATTAAATGGCATCATCACCATGGCACTCATGCTTTTCAAAAATTGAAGCGAATCAGATTTTTTTTGCGAAAATTTGGTGTCCGTAAATTCATCTTTGCTGATTAAAGCCACATCAAAAAATCGTTGTTTAAAACAAAACCATTTGATGCTTGTAGTAGGCTTTGCTTCGTCATTTTTTCCTTCATCCAATTTATCGTAATCATCATTGGTGTAATGATAAAATATGGTGGTAGATTGATTTTCGTTATCGCGGTTCTGTTCTTGTTTCATCAGCGTAGCATCTACATTCAACGCCACAATGCTGTTGTTGGCAGGAATGATTTTATCCATGCCATTGAAAGTAATATCGTAATCCACCAAATAGCTGCCCGGATGCAGGGTGTAAGTTTGTTTGATAAATCCACTCGAATCATTTTTTGTAGAAAATGAAATCGAATTTGTGGTTGCATCCACATCGCCAAATTGAAAATCGTTGGTGTTCAACAACATATTTTGGCGATTATAAAATTGAATGCCTTGCGAAAAAGTATGTTCGTCAGCCAACACCAAAGGCTTGCCAGCAAAGGTTTTGTAGTTTTTTAATTCGATGCGTTTGATGCGTCCGCCGTTGCTGGTTAAACTAATTTTTACCACATCGTTTTGCAATTCTTTCACCGTTTCGTTGCTGCTTTTACCGCTGCCAAATCCGCCAGCTATAGCCTTTTTCAGAGAATCGTTCGACATTTTTTTGTCAACTGCATTCTCCAAACTTGTTGGTTCTTGATAATTTTTTTGTTGAAATTTTTGCGCCAATGCAATCGAATCTTGCTGGCGTTTTTGTTGTGCCAATTGCTCTTTGCTGGGCTGGTTCAAATACATATAACCGCCAAGCAAAGCGAATATCAACACAAAACCAATGACCGTATTTTTGTCCATTTTGTTTCTTAAAATTTGGGCAGCAAAGAAACGCAAAGTTTTGCGAAACTTTGTGTCTTCAAATTTTTGTGGAAAAATAATTTACTATTCCCCTCTGCTTGCTTTTGTTGCTTCAAAAATGTGAGCAAAAATATCTTGTTCCACTTCGTCAAACACAAGCCCACGGCGTTCGTAAACGAGTTTTGCAGTTTGAATGGCTTTGCTAACTTGATAAGAAGTTACGCCTTGTGCGCCGCCCCACGAAAAATCGGCAATAAAATTTCTTGGAAAACCGGCACCAAAAATATTGGCTGAAACGCCCACCACAGTGCCTGTGTTAAACATGGTGTTGATGCCGCATTTGCTGTGGTCGCCCATCATCAAGCCGCAAAATTGTGCGCCTGTTTTTTCAAAACTTTGCTTCACATAACTCCACAATTTCACTTCTTCATAATTGTTTTTCAAATTGCTGTTGTTCGTGTCTGCGCCCCAGTTGCACCATTCGCCAATTACACTATTCCCCATAAATCCATCGTGTGCCTTATTGCTAAAACCGAAGATAACCGAGTTGTTTACTTCGCCGCCAACCTTGCTGTGCTGCCCGATTGTGGTAGCTCCATAAATTTTTGCACCCATTTTCAAAACACTGTGTTCGCCCAATGCAAACGAACCACGAATCATCGAACCCTCCATCACTTCGCTATCTTTTGCGAAATACATTTTTGCATTGGAAGCGTTTAAAATACTACATTCTATCATTGCTTCTTCTTCTAAAAAAATATTTTCGGGTGCAATAATTTGATTTGAAGTGCTGATTGGCGCTGACTTTTTGCCCTTAGTTAAAATTTCAAAATCGAATTTTATTTGCTCATCATTCCATTTAAAAATTTGAAATGCTCGTGTAATCATCTGGAAATCCGCATTAAACGAAATAGTTTTTTCAAATTTCTTATCAAATGTAAAATCTTGTGTTGCAGTTTCATTTAAACAAATGGCTAATAAGTCTTCGCCATTTATCAATGCTTCATTTTCTTTTAAAGTAGAAATTGCATCCGCTAAATCCTTTGTTGGTAAAAGGTTTCCAGCAATTAGAATATTTTTGACAGCAGTTTTTAAAGGAAATTTTTGTTGCAAATATTTCTCGGTAATGCTCGATGAAATTGTTTCAGAAAAAAGTTTTTGCCATTTTTCCCGAATAGTTAAAATGCCACAACGCAAATCAGCCATTGGCCGTGTAAAAGTAAATGGCAACAAATGTTGGCGATGATTGTTATCAAAAAAGATGAGATTCATTTCTGTGAAATTAAGTGCATCAAATGTGCTACAAGCATTTGACTTTCGCAATATTTTTTTCAACAAAATAATTTCTCCACTTTTGCTTTTTTAAAAATAAATCCATGTTTTCAGCTACCACACAAATCAGAGTTCGCTATGCCGAGACCGACCAAATGCGCTATGTTTATTACGGTAACTATCCACAATATTATGAGGTTGGCAGAGCAGAAGCCATACGGAACTTGGGTTTCACTTATAAGCAGTTGGAAGATTTGGGGGTGATGATGCCTGTTGTTGAAATGAGTATTCGCTATTTTCGACCAGCTTTTTATGATGATTTGCTCACTATTAAATCTAGCTTGCATGAATTACCAAAATCAAAAGTGCAATTTCATCATGAAATTTTTAACGAAAAAAATGAGTTGCTCAATCAAGGAATAGTAACCTTAGTTTTTGTTGATTCAACAACAATGAAACGTGTTGATATGCCAGAAGTCTTACACGAAAAACTTTCAAATTTTTTCAACAAAGAAAATTAATGAAGCTGCGAAAGTGCTACTGTCAAGCGTTTCATAGCTTCATGCAATTGTGCTGACGAAGTGGAATAAGAAATTCGGATGCAATTATCATCGCCAAAAGCACTGCCTGTAACCACACTCACTTTGGCTTCGTGAATTAAATACATGCACAAATCATCAGCATTTTTCACTTGATGATTGCCAAAAGATTTTCCAAAATAAAAACTTACATCAGGGAAAAAATAAAATGCACCTGGCGGCAAATTCACTTTTAAGCCAGGTATTTTTTTCAAATAATCATACACTAAATCGCGGCGTTGATGAAATTTATCCAACATCACATTCACTGTATCTAAACTGCCATTTAATGCTGCCGTGGCGGCTTTTTGGGCGATAGAGTTGGTGCCGCTAGTAAATTGACTTTGCATTTTTTCGCAAGCTTTTGCAATGGCTAAAGGCGCACCAATGTAGCCAATTCGCCAGCCTGTCATGGCATAACATTTTGAAACACCATTTACCGTAATGACTTGATTTTTGATTTGTTCAAACTGGGCAATGCTTTCATGCTTGCCAGTGAAATTAATATGCTCATAAATTTCATCGCTAATCACATGCAATTTTGGATGTTTTGCAATCACATTGGCAAATGCTTCCAACTCATCTTTTGTATAAAACGAACCTGTTGGATTGCATGGCGATGAAAAAATTAAGAGCTTAGAATTGGCTGTGATAGCGGATTCTAACTGTGCAGCCGAAATTTTAAAATCAGTTTCAACAGTTGATTTTATAAAAACCACTTTGCCTTGCGCCAAGTTCACCATCTCTGAATAGCTGACCCAGTAAGGCGTTGGGATAATTGCCTCTTCACCTGGATTCAACATGCTTAACACAATATTGATGATACTGTTTTTTGCACCTGTTGAAACCACAATTTGTTCGGGCGCATAATCCAAATCATTTTCTCTTTTAAATTTGTTGGAAATGGCTAATCGCAAATCAGGAAAACCAGCCACAGGCGTATAATGTGTGAAGCCATCCTTCATCGCTTGGTCTGCTGCTTCGCATATGTGTGGCGGTGTTGGAAAATCGGGTTCACCCAAACTTAAATCAATTATGTCTTCACCTTTTGCCTTTAGTTCTCGGCTTAACTTCGCCATCTGAATCGTTTGCGACTCCCCCAATCTATTTATTCTATCAGCTAAATAATTCATCTGTATTTTTTAAAAAATGAAGGGTTGAAAGTAATCAAAAAAATAATTGCAAAGTTTTAAACAAAATTTCTACATTTGCAACCCGAAAAAATGGTGGGGTAGCTCAGTTGGTTAGAGCATCGGATTCATAACCCGAAGGTCGGCAGTTCAAATCTGCTCCCCACTACAACACTTTAAAACTTAAAGGTTTTCAGACCTTTTAGTTATAGGACTAATGAAGTTTTATTCCGATACTTTATACAAAGTGCCTCCATCGCCTGGCAGCCAAATGGCTTGTGGTGTTTGAATGTAGATTTTGCGGATTGTTTGCGCACTAAAATATTCAGCTTTTTTCCAGTGATTACCAGCATCAGTGGTTTTTAAAAGCAATCCATTTACGCCAACTATATATCCTACAGTTTCGCTGCTAAATGCCATGTCTGTAAATTCCCACGAAGCCGTGAAAGGGCTGTTGCCATTGCGTTTGGTGTTCCAACTATTCCCGCCATCGGTGGTTTCTAAAATCGTTCCTTCATAACCAATTACCAATCCATGTTGCTCATCAAAAAAGTGAAGTGCTGTAAAATTATCGCCTTTTGCTTCGGTAATATTCCATGAAACTCCCCCATCAATAGTTTTAAAAACTGCGCCGTAAGCCGCTATGTAGCCCACTTTCAAGTTTAGCATTTGAATATTGTTGGCATATCTTGAAATAGAAACAGTGTGCCACCAACCACCAAAATTGGGTTTTAATGTTTGAATAACGCCATGCGAAACAGAGCCGCCATCACCACCTACAGCCATTTGAACAGAATCGCCAAAACAAATAATTCGCTGCAAGTCATACCAGCCAAGGGTTTGAAACAAGTTCCAAGTTTTACCACGATTGGTAGAGTTGAAAATCTTTCCTGTAACGCCCACCGCAAACAGTTGCCCAGTAGGCGTTGCAGTGATGCTGCTCAAAACCCAATTGCTTACCGAATCTTTCAAATGCCAAGTGTTGCCGCCATCAAAAGTGGAAATGATTTGCCCATCGCTAAATCGTGTGCCGCCGACAATAAATCCAGTGTCTTTTGAAATGAAAACAATGTCTTGAAAATTTCGCACACTCAACGTGTCGAGCTCGATGGTGCTGATGTTGAGCGAAATAGTTTTGCGACAACTATTGCAAAAAAGCACAACAATCAAGAACAGAAAAAAATATTTTAGCGGCGCCAATAATTTCATTTTATTTCATCAAGGGATTGCAAAACTACATCAATTGCCTGATTCAACTCTTGTTCGGAAATAATTAGTGGTGGCGCAATGCGCAAACAATTATCGGCAAACAAAAACCAATCGGTTATTACACCATTTTGTAAACACAAATCCATTGCTTTTTTCATGGTTGAAAAATCTTTTAACTCAATGGCAGCAAGCAACCCGAATGTTCTCACTGCTTTTATTAGTGAATGTTTTAGTCGCGTTCTTATCAAAGTTTCGCGGCTGCAAACATTCATCAGCGATTCATTTTTTAATAAAAAATTTAGCGAAGCAAAAGCTGCGGCACAACAAACTGGGTTGCCACCAAATGTGGTGATGTGACCCAACACAGGTTCGTAACTTAATGTGCTCATCAATTTTTTATCAGCAACAAATGCACCCAGTGGAAGCCCGCCGCCAAAGGCTTTGCCGAGCAACAACACATCGGGTTGGATATTAAAATGCTCGAAACAAAATAATTTTCCTGTTCGTCCCATGCCTGTTTGAATTTCATCTAAAATGAGCAAAGTGCCAGTATCATTGCATCTTTGGCGAATGGCTGTGGCAAAATTTTTATCCATCACTTGCACACCATTTTCGGCTTTTACCAATTCGATAAACACGGCTGCGGTGTTGGTTGTAATCTGCTCCAAATCAACCATATGGTTGAATTGCAAGTGTTTGGTGTGGGGCAATAACGGACTATAAGCTTTGGTAAAATATTCATTATCCATCAAACTTAAAGCACCTTGTGTAGAGCCATGGTAGCTGTTTTGGAAAGAAATAAATTCATTTCTGCCTGTAATTCTTTTGGCTAATTTCATAGCACCTTCGGTGGCTTCGCTGCCCGAATTGGTAAAATAAACGCTGTTTAATTTTTCGGGCAACACACTCGTTAGCAAGGCTGCCAGAGCCACTTGCGGCTGTTGCACATGTTCGCCATACACCATGGTGTGCATATACTGTTGCACCTGAAATTGCACAGCTTGCACCACTTCAGGATGGCAATGCCCGAGCGAACAAACGCCGATGCCCGAAATCAAATCGATATACACCTTGCCTTTGGTGTCGGTTATAAAAATGCCAGTAGCACTTTCCACTTCTAAAAGCAGTGGTGCATCGCTGGTTTGAGCCACGTGTTGTAAAAATAAATTTCGGAGTGTCATTTTTTAAACCTGCAAAATGCAAATTTCGTTTTTCAAATTCAAGCCAGCGAAATGATTTTTGTTATTTTGCAAAATAATTTTTTTTGAAAAACCATTTCCAAAATATCATTTTACTGGCAATAATTTTTGCTGCTTGTTCGCACAATCGCGATGGTGAAAAGCCCATTGCACGGGTATATGACAAGTATTTATACGCATCGGATTTGCATGGTATTATTGAAACTGGGGTTTCAAAAAATGATAGTGTGCAAGCGGTAAAAAATTATGTGAACGATTGGATGCTGCAACAGTTGCTGGTTTCAAAGGCGGAACAAAATGTAGATGTGGATGAAAAAGAATTGGAAAAGAAAATGAACGATTATAAAGAAAGCATTTTGATTTACAATTATGAAAATGAGTTGGTGCGGCAAAAGTTGGATACAGTTGTAACCGAAAAGCAGCTGGAGGATTTTTACAATTTACACAAGGATGATTTTGTGTTGCACAGCGATATTGCCCGGGGGTCGTACATCAAAATAGCCAACAGCGATGCGGCTTTGGTGAATATTAAACGTATGTTTATTGACCCATCCATCAACCAAAATCAAATGCAGGAAGTTTGTAAAAAATCTGCCCAACAATTTTCGCTCGATGAAAATTTGTGGTGGGCTACGGATATTTTTCCTGCAAAAATTCAAACCCAAATTTCTACTTCAAAAGGTTATATAGAGCAGCATGATACGGCGTTTACGTATCTTTTTCAAGTGAAAGAATTTTTGCAAAAAGAAAATATTTCGCCGGAAATTTTTGTGAAAGACGAGTTGCTAAAAATAATTTTGAACCGACGAAAAGTGGAAATGATAAAATCGCTTCGGCAGGATATTTATAAAGAAGCGATGCAAAAAGAAGAAGTGGAAATGATGAACAATTAGTTTTTTATTTTCCTAAAAAATCGACTTAAATTTTGATAGCACTTGCTTACATTTGCCATCTTTAAAAATAATTTTTCAACCAAAAAATAAAATAGAAAATGCCGTATTTATTTACATCCGAATCAGTTTCGGAAGGACATCCAGACAAAGTTGCCGACCAAATTTCGGATGCCATTATTGATGCCATGTTGGCTCAAGATCCTAATAGCCGTGTGGCTTGCGAAACATTGGTAACTACTGGTCAAGTGGTGGTTGCTGGTGAAATTACTACCAAAGCAAACATTGATTATCAGGAAGTGATTCGAAACACGATTCAAAAAATTGGCTACACCAAAGCCGAATATAAATTTGATGCCGAAAGCTGCGGAATTTTAGTAGCAGTACATCAACAATCTCCCGATATTGCACAAGGTGTAGATGATGGCAAAGGCTTGCACAAAGAACAAGGAGCTGGCGACCAAGGCATGATGTTTGGTTTTGCTTCAAGAGATACAGATACCTACATGCCTCTTCCATTGGCACTTTCACACTTATTGTTGGAAGAATTGGCTGCCATCAGAAAAGAAGGAAAGCAAATGAAATATTTGCGCCCCGATGCAAAAAGCCAAGTAACAATTGAATATGATGATAATAATAAACCTATCAAAATTGAAACCATTGTAGTTTCAACACAGCATGATGATTTTGATAAAGAGCCTGCGATGTTGAAAAAAATCAAAGACGATGTGATTAAGATTTTGATTCCAAGGGTGATGAAAAAATTGCCGAAAAAAGTGCAAGCATTATTCAACAACAAAATTATTTACCACGTTAATCCCACTGGAAAGTTTGTAATTGGTGGTCCACACGGTGATACAGGCTTAACTGGCAGAAAAATTATTGTAGATACTTATGGTGGAAAAGGTGCTCACGGTGGTGGTGCATTCAGCGGCAAAGACCCATCGAAAGTGGATAGAAGTGCTGCTTATGCTACCAGACACATTGCCAAAAACTTAGTGGCAGCAGGTGTTTGCGATGAAGCTTTGGTGCAAGTGGCTTATGCTATTGGTGTAGCAACGCCTGTGGGTTTGTATGTAAATACTTATGGCACATCGAAAGTGAAAATGACAGATGGTGAAATTGCGAAAAAGGTGGAAGCCATTTTTGATATGCGCCCAGCAGCTATCATCGAACGCTTTAAATTGAAATCGCCTATATACAGCGAAACCGCAAGCTACGGGCACATGGGGCGAACACCAGGCAAAAAAACAGTGAATGGAAAATCGTATGAAACTTTTACTTGGGAAAAATTAGATTACGTACCTGCTGTAAAAAAAGCATTTGGTTTGAAATAATTTGTTTGGTTTGTAAAATGTAAAAAAGGCAATCTGATTTTTCAGATTGCCTTTTTTGAAAGTAAAATTGCTGCTACTTTTTTACAACGGCTTTCACCATTTTATTTTAAGTTTGCCT
>CAIQHW010000600.1 GCA_903871715.1 uncultured bacterium | reverse complement strand
CACTTGTTTTATCAATTCCCACAAATTTCTTCGAGCCTGTGGGTCAAGCCCAGTAGTGGGTTCATCCAAAAAAATAATTTTGGGTGTATTAATTAAAGTAGTGGCAATGCTGAATCGCTGCTTTTGTCCGCCGCTTAATTCTTTAAATTTTGCTTTCGCTTTGTCGGTTAAATTTACTGACTCCAACACTTGCATCGCATCCACTTTCACATTATATAATCCTGAAAACAAATCAATCAACTGCAACAAATTAATGTTTGGGTAAAAGCCAGCTGCTTGCAACTGAACGCCAATGATACGTTTGATATCAGCAGCGTTTTTGTCCACACTTTTTCCATCAATCAATACTTCGCCACTTGTTTTCTCACGAAGCGTTTCCATGATTTCTAAAGTGGTTGTTTTGCCAGCGCCATTTGGCCCAAGTAAACCAAAAATTTCTCCTTCCATCACATCAAACGAAATACCTTTTACAGCTTCAAAATCGCCATATTTTTTAGTGAGTTGGTTAACGGAAATTATCGGATTGCTCATGAAAATTAAATTTATTCGAAAGCTCAAAAATAGAATTGATTTGCGTTCTTATTCAATAACTAATAACAATTTGGTGTTAATGAGCGTTTAAGATTTTAGTGTATTTTTGAAAACAGAACCATGACCAACTATCAGCTACTCATACAAAAGCTCGACGAATTTATTCGCAAGTACTATTTCAATCAGCTACTTCGTGGATTGATATATGCTGTAGCTATTGTGGTTGCTGCGTTTTTGAGCATTAGCTTGCTCGAAAATTATTTTTATTTCGGCTCGGCAATTCGCAATATTTTATTGTTCGGGTTTTTATTGTTGTTGATTTTTTCGTTGACGAAATACATTTTTATTCCGCTTACCAAATATTATCGTTTGGGAAAAGTGATTTCACATCAAAAAGCTGCAAATATTATCGGAACACATTTTCAGAATGTTCAGGATAAATTATTGAATGTACTTCAGCTGCAACATAGCGTTGAAGAAGGAAGTTTGCAACATGCTGTTTCAAAAGATTTGATTGTGGCAAGTATCAATCAGAAATCTTCAGAGTTGAAACCTATTCCGTTTCAATCAGCAATTAATTTAGGCGAAAATAAAAAGTATCTGAAATATGCGTTGGTTCCAGCTTTGGCGCTGATTGGCATTTTGCTGATTGCACCAAGTTTAATTACAAAGCCCACCAAAAGATTGCTGAATCCGAATACTCAATTTGAACGTGAGGCTCCATTTAATTTTGAATTACAAAATACACAGCTAGAGGTTTTGCAACAAAACGATTTCACAGTTCAATTAAAAATATCGGGAAAAGTTTTGCCTGATGAAGTGGAACTGAATTGGCAAAACAATAATTACAAAATGCAGAAAACAGCTGCAAACACTTTTGAATACAAGCTTTCTAACTTGCAAAAAACAACACCGTTTTATTTTGAAGCAGCTGGATTTCATTCGAAACAATATGATTTGAAAGTGATTTCACGACCAATGATTGTTGGTTTTAATCTGGCGTTGAACTATCCAGGCTATCTCAACAAGAAAAATGAATTGATGCAAAATATTGGCGATGTAGAAGTGCCCGAAGGAACGGTGATGAATTGGAAATTCAACACACAAAATACCAGTAATATTCATATTCAGTTTAGCGATAGTTCTGCTTCGGAAGTCAATTCTGGCAATGATTACAGCCTGCAAAAAAGATTGTTGAAACCAATGAGCTACACTTTGTTTGTGAGCAATAATGAAATTAAAAATGCGGACAGCATCACTTACCATATCAATGTGATTCCTGATTTATTTCCAACCATTTCAGCCACAGAAGTGCATGATTCTATAAATAAAAAACTGGTTTATTTCGTTGGACAAGCCGAAGATGATTATGGTTTGCGAAGTGTGGTTTTTCATTATCAGATTTTGTCAACCGACAAAAAGAAATCTTCTGAAAATCGCACCACAGCTATTGCACAGCCGAATGGAAAATTTTCCAGTTTCAATCATTTTGTTGATTTAAGCACATTAGGAATTGCCCCTGGTGATAAAGTTTCGTACTACTTTGAATGTTTTGATAATGATGGTGTGCATGGTTCAAAATCTGCACGAACTGGAGTAATGACTTACGAAATGCCGAGCGAAAAACAATTGGAAAATCAAGTTGCGATGAACAGCAAATCTATTTTGGCTGATTTGGAAAAAGCATTGAAAGAAGCAAAAGATTTGAAAAATAAAATCAAAGAATTGCAAGAAAAATTGTTGCAAAAAAAGCAATTAAGTTTTGAAGAAAAAAAGGAATTGGAAAATTTACAAAAGCAGGAAAAGCAACTACAGCAAAAGGTTGACGACATGGCACAGCATTTTGAAGAAAACAAAAATGCGTTGGCAGAGTTGCAACAATTGTCGCCCGAAATGAAAGACAAAATGGATGCTTTGAAAGAAATGATGAATGAAATGAAGAAGGATGAACAAGAAAATAAGATGAAAGATTTGGCAGAAAATATGGAGAAAATGAACAAGGAAGAATTGATGCAGCAATTGAAAGAGCAACAACAAAATCAAGAACAAAAACAAAAGGAATTAGACAGGATGATGAGTCTTTTTAAGCAAATGCAACTCGACCAAAAAGTGCAAGAAGCGATAAAAGATTTGAATGATTTAGCAAAAAAACAAGATGATTTAGAAAAGAAAACAGAAGACAATAAATCGGCTGATGCAGCCACT
>CAIQHW010000599.1 GCA_903871715.1 uncultured bacterium | reverse complement strand
GGGCATGTTGTAATTATATTCTTCAAATGCTCCACCCCAAACAGTGTTTGGATATTTAATAAGTTGTTCTAAAATTAAAACCATTGTTGGATATGGGATTATTTTTTTTGCTTCGTGTAAGCTGAACCACTTAGTTCGTGTTGTGTCGGCAAAAGAAGTGCCGTTGGTGTAACCAGTGAAATGCACCACATAAACGGACTTAATTGTTACTCTATACCGTTTAGGTTTTTGGTAAGTGAATATGCCTCCTAATTTGTAGCTATCATATTTAAATCCTAAATAAATGGCAACAGAGTCCATTAAATTTCTCAAAGTAATTGGACCTTCATAACCAGTCCCCTCCAACTCCCATGCTTTGTAACTTTTGTCATATCGAAGGAGAATTTGCTGCTGGTCGTTCATCACTAAATATTTTGTCCAAGTGGTTGTAATGCTGTCAGCTATGGTTTGAGAAAAAGCCGAGAACGAAATAAATAAAAAAATTCCTGTTAAAATCTTTTTCATTGTTGTTTATGTATAGTTTGTCAAAGTAATCTTGTCGTTACCACGAAAACAAAAGTAGCAGAAACAACCGAATTTTCAAATTGCTCGTCAAGCCGCTGTAACATTAGCCCCTTGCTTTAGCGTGGGGAAAAAGCAAAGGTTTTAGCACCATTTTTATTTTCGAGGGCAATTGGTTTTAAAAGGCTGCTTTGCTCAATTGCATACTGTATAGCTTCTTGCAGTATAGCTAAATTAATATCAGTTAAAGCCTTGAACTTAATGCAATAGCTAGTTACAGTTGCCTTGCCCAGCTTTTTTCCAAAGGTTTGCGCTAAGTAGGTTTTATCTTTTAAACCCATCAAATAAACTGAAATGCCTGTGGTGTTGGCACTTAAACCAATTTGATAGAAATCTTTGGTTGTGCCATCTGCATAATTTATGGTGTAAAAACCATAGCCAATATTTGGATTAGAAATAGTTTTTCCATCGCTATTTTTGCCATCTAAAAACCATAATTTACAACCAGGCATTAATTGCAGCATGATGCGGTGTATAGCTTGCATATCGCTATTTTTGGGCTCGGGTTGGCTGATAATATAATTTTTTATTTGTTCTTTAACATTCATATCGAATACAAAATTAAGAATTTCCTACTCGTTTTTTATACCCTGTTGGTGTTTTTAGTATGCAGCACCATCTGGTCATAGTTTAAGGCTTGGGCAAAGTGCGAAGCCAACGAGAATACAGATGGTATTTCGTTTATACTGAAACAACGAAAACTTTTTACCTTTGCAAGATTTGTAGCACACCAAAATTCTACCGTAGATATCACTCTAAATTTAACAATGCCCAATCATTCAGCTATTACCCAGTTTTTATCTATGTACAACGATGAAGTAAGCCACAATGCGCTTTTACTTCGTCAGATAGTATTAAATAATTTACCCAATATTATTGAACAAATTGATGAACCAGCCAAAATGATTGCCTATTGTTATGGGCAAAAATATGCTGATTTAATATGTGTTATCATTCCCTCAAAAAAGGGCTTAAAGCTTGGTTTTAACCGAGGTACTGCCCTACCCGACCCCAATAAATTATTAGCAGGCACTGGAAAAATATCGCGTTATGTAGCCATAAATTCTATCGAACAAATAAACTAAATAGGCTTGAAAGCATTAATAGCAGATGCCTTAGCTATTTATCATGAAATAAAAAAAGGATAGGGAAAAAGTAACCCTACTTTTAATGGAATGTATTACCTCATTAAATACATTTTACCAAATCCACTTTTAAAGTATTTATCTATAGATGAAATGCTATAATGGTCTATTTTATTACCACTTAAGTTGGTTACCACTCGATATAAATATAAACCATTGCCAAGTGGTTTGCCATATTCATCAGTACCATCCCAAGCATATTGGGTCATATTTTTACCAATGTGCATACCTTCGCCCAATTGCGAAATATTAATTTCGCGAACTACTTTGCCAGTGATGGTAAAAATCTGAATCTTAAAATAAGTAGGTATTTCGCTACCTGTTAGTGTAAACACAAAATGGGTAAGCGTTGTAAACGGGTTGGGATAATTTAATACATCGCTTATCATGGGTTTGTTGATGATTTGAAAACTGATATTGTAATCGATGTTTGCCGATATATTATTGCTTTTATCATGCCCTTGTACCCGAAGCGTATAAGTGCCATCGGTGGCTAAGATAGGGTCTAATTCAACAGTTGCAGTATTGTCCACTGCTGGATTGGTG
>CAIQHW010000598.1 GCA_903871715.1 uncultured bacterium | reverse complement strand
GGCTCATCCCTACTAAGGGGCTATTACTTGCCACACTAAGCAATACAATAAAAAATCTCTTTTGCATGATAAAATTTATTAATAAATAAATTTCGGCACATACATAGCAAATATTTTTACATGTTATTTACATACTCAACATATCATACGTGCACATATGACATTAGTTAAAGTATAATAACAGAGAAAATATAGCGTTACGCTTACTTTCCCTAACCGGCATTACCCGGTCCAGGTTCAGCGGGTATGATCTCAGCCCTTAGTTATGAAGGCACCCCGAACAATCTGACTTCAGACTGCAATACAAATATATACTCTTTAAAAATAAAATCGTACTAAATGTACCTTTTAAGTGATTTTTTTGTTAATTTCGGATACTAAAATCTAAAAAACAGAACAATGAAAAGAAAACTACTTACACTCTGTGTATCGATTCTGTGCTCAACATTTGCTTTTGCACAATTACCTAATGGTAGCCTGGCACCTAACTTTACTTACAAGGATTTAAACGGTAACACACAGGATTTGTACGCAATTCTTGCAAGTGGTAAAACTGTATTCATTGATGTTTCTGCTGCATGGTGTGCTCCATGTTGGAATTACCACAACGCTCGTCACTTAGATTCATTGTGGATGTTACACGGTCCTGCTGGTCAACCAGGTGTTAGTGCTTCTACTACCAACGACGTTATGGTATTGTTTATTGAAGGTGAAGGTACTAATACACGTGCTCAAACATTAGGCACTAGCACTGGTACTACTCATGCCAACTTTACTCAAGGTAACTGGACTTTAAACACTGATTACCCTATTATCGATACTAACCTTGCAGAATCTAATGCATTTGATGCTGCTTGGCAAATTGGTTATTTCCCAACTATATATTGTGTTTGTCGCGATCGTTTCGTTTACGAAGCAGGTCAGAGCGATATGCCTACTTTATACAGCTATGTAACTAACCCTTGCCCTACTTACGCTCAGTCTTCAACTATTGATGCTAAAATAGCTTTATATACTGGTAACGATTATTTCGTTTGTAACGCAAATCCTACAGTTAAATTTCAAAACTACAGTGCTACCAACAACATCACCAGTGCTACTATTAAAGTGTACAGTGGCACTACTCTTATGGCCACTGTGCCTTGGACTGGTAACCTTGCTCCTTTAGCTGTGGCTTCAGTTCCTGTTCCTGCTTTTGCAGCTACTAACTTTATGCCATACAAATACACTGTTACAGTTTCCGGTGATTCTTATCCTGCTAATGACAACAGTGCTGACTCTCTTTTCGTTGTATATGCTGCTGCAAACGCAGGCACTATCCCGGCTACTGAATCTTGGGGTTCATTCAACTTACCTATTAAGTACTCTTTCTCTAGTGATGGTACAGTTTTCCCTACATACGGTACTAGTACTACAAACGTAAAAGGACCTAATAATGCAAATGATACTGCTTTATTATTCGATTTCTATGATAACTCTACTGGTGCTTTCGAATTTGTATTAGGCAACTTCAATACTACTGGTTCTTCTTCATTGAATTTACAGTTTGACTTAGCTGCTGCTCAATACAACGCTACTTCTACTGACAAATTAGAAGTATTGGTAAATACTAACTGTAGCGCTAACTGGACTTCAGTATGGTCAGCTCAAGGTGCGGCTTTAGCTACTGCTCCTGTTGCAACTACTTTATACATTCCATCAGCTGCAAGCCAATGGGCTCACAAAACAATCAGCTTGTCTGCTTACCAAGATGCCAATACGGTAGTTAAGTTCAAAGGAACTTCTAACTATGGTAACAATGCTTGGGTTGATAATATCAACTTGAGCAATACATTGGCTGTAGGTAACAATGCTGTTAAAAACAACATCATCAATTTGTTCCCTAATCCTGCTAACGAAAAAGCTACTTTGAATATCGCTCTTACTGAAACAACAAATGTTAATGTTACAGTTATCGATATCATGGGACGTACTGTATTCACTGCTGATAAATCTTTAGCTACTGGTACTATCGAAATCCCTACTGCTAATTTCTCTACTGGTATGTACTCAGTTAAAGTACAAACCGGTAAAGATGTTACTACTTTACAATTATCTGTTATCAAGTAATTTGCTTATTGAATTCTTCCAAAGAAGGCTCCCCTGCGGGAGCCTTCTTTGTTTATTCCGGTCTTTAATTGTGTATAAATGTCAGATTTACTTTTTACATCATTTCAAATACCCGCTTCGCCTAACTTTTTTTGAGTTTTTTGTACTAATGTCTTAAATTGTGGTTAAATAAATTGGACATGAAAAAAATATTTACCTTTTGTTGCATTGTTATAAGTAGCTGTTTTACTACATCTTTTGCACAAGTCTTTAATACACAACATGATACTGCCGTAGCTACTATCGTAACCAGTGCTAATGTAGATAATAAAATTACTGTACTCAGTACCCAATCTCAACCAGTAAAAATCAAATGGACTGCTACTAACACCAATTTTCCGTCTGATTGGTTAACGAGTGCTGCACTTGGATTGTGTGATAATAATGGTTGCTTGAATAATGGAAGTAACTATTTGTTCAATCATGTAATTCTTAGTGACTTTTATTCCCCGGGAGTTGCAGGTGATTTCCATATGGTACTTAATCTTTCTTCTGCCACTACATTGGGTACATATTATCTTACAGTAAATCTTCGAGATGAAGCTGGCTCACAATCAAAAGACATAGTATTCCTTATTACTCATAATACTACTGGCATCAGTTCTGTAACTATGGCTAACGAAAAACAATTATTTGTTTCCCCTAACCCGGCTGCAGACCACACACAACTGTATTTCAATATCACAAAAGATCAGAATATAGAAGTTGCCATCTCCGATGCTTTAGGCAAAGAAGTAGTTCATGGTAATTATACAATAACTAGCCGCAACCCTACTGTCAATATCAATACAGGTTCTTTTGCTACTGGCATCTATTATGTCAAAGTTAAAACTGAAAATGGCATCCTTACCGAGCGTATATCTATTGTTAAATAATATATTGCATTATATACATCCCGAACAATGCTTCCCTTTCAGGAGGCATTGTTGTTTTTATAAGATACACTTAACTCCATAATATATTTGTTTTCAGGTAGCCTCATGTTGTATCTTGCAGTGTGATTAAAAGAGCTCTTATTGAAAAACTATCCACTATGATTAATGCCAAATTACCGTCATCGGAAATGAATCGGTAATCAATCGGAAAAATACCGGAAACCAATCGGTAACAACCGGAAATAATCAGTAATCAGTCGGTAACACAATCCGCTCATTATCAATCACTTATATTTTCCACTCCATTTTCCTGGTATTTTTCTCCTAAATCAGAAATCTGCAACAAAACAATCACATGATATTTGAATATTTTTGCTACCAATAAATATATTCTCTTGAACGCACAGGTGCTGCTCATCACGCC